>JABSRV010000260.1 GCA_013214905.1 Psychrobium sp.
CACCGGTTGAATAGGCGTAAAACGATAATCCACGACTTGCGGTGATTTTTGAATCGAGTTGACGCAGACTGCCCGCCGCCGCATTTCTGGGATTAGCAAACGGCTAGGCCCCTCGAGCAATGGCTTTCTCATTAATCGATTTAAACGCCGCAAACGGCATAAATACTTCACCGCGTACTTCAATAGTAGCTGGAAAGTCACCGCCACGCAGCGTCAGTGGGATAGCCTTAATGGTTTTTACATTGTTGGTGATATCTTCACCGACCAAACCGTCACCTCGCGTCGCTGCGCGCATTAACACACCGTTTTCGTATAATAAACTTACCGCTAGGCCATCAAGTTTTGGCTCACAGCAATAATGATTATCATCACGCCCAGTCTTGTCTTGAATCTTACGATTAAAATCTTTCATTTCATCATCATCAAAAGCATTGTCCAGCGATAACATCGGCTTAAGGTGAGTGATTTGTGAAAAAGAACTTAATGCCTCACCACCAACGCGCTGCGATGGCGATTGCAGAGATACTAATTGTGGATGCGCCGCTTCCAACTTTTGTAAGTCGCGCATGATCCGATCATATTCGGCATCAGGTACCGTCGGGTTATCGAGCACATAATACTGATAATTGTATTCTTCCAATTGCTCGCTCAAGGTGGTAATCGCTTGCTGCGGAGAAAGGTTTGATAGGCTCATTTTTTGCTCTTAAAAAAGATGCGCCGACAAGCGGCGCATACATAATAGTTGAATGGGATTTACTGAGTATTAGCGTTGCATTATTTGATTAATAATAATTTACGCTCTACCTCTTTGATACGCTGTACATAATGCTGAGTCGATTGCTTGGTGAGTGTTGAGCGATCACCGTCTAAGACTTGCCCTGAAAATTCTTCGGCAATTTTGGCAGCCGCATTTAACATGGTATTAAAGGTTTCCATGTTGCCATGCGCGTGGGGCAATGTCATGAACAAGGATACTCCCGTTGTGCTGAATTGCGCCATGTTGTCTACGTCAAACACGCCAGGTTTGACCATGTTGGCTAAGGAAAATAGTACATCTCCCTGCCCTGCGGCATCGACATGGCGATGAAATATATTCATCTCGCCAAACTTAAAGCCTAATGTTAATAATATTGGTAATAATTGCGCGCCGCTTAATTCATTATCGCCTGAGGCGACAACGTTTAATACCAATACGTCAAGTGGGTCGCTGGCTATTGATGTACTAACTTTTGCTTTTTTAATCCCCGTATCCACAACTGGCACAGGTTTAGTGGCTGGCTTGGTATTTTTATTCAAGAAATCTTGCTTTTCTTTTGCCACCGGTGAGGCAAATACAACGGCTGCTTTCACTATTGGTTGCACTTGATGCTCTAACGCCACGTCAAAATTAATCGCATCCGTTTGTTCACTGCTCTCTAATACCGCGCCATCGGCTCCCATAGACATCTCCGGTCCACCTGATATCGCAGCGTCAATAGCCGATGCGTTTATCTGCGGTTGCACGCTAGATCTTTCACTGCTGGTAGCGACTTTATCACCCTCATCGTTACCCTCATCGATGACTCGAGCAACGCCAACTCCATGGCGGTCAAACCCTGAGCGATCGCGCAATGCATCACCATTGTCGTCTTTTTCAGATAAGTCTATATCAGACATATCAATCGGCTTATTCGCATTGCGAATACTAAACAAACCATGTAACAAAATAGCGGCGATAACAACAACGCCAACAATTAATAAGACACTACGTAATTCAAAATCCATTAAAATCAACCAACTTAATTATTGTTGTGCCAATGAAACGGCGGCGTCGACATCGACGGCCACCACACGAGAAACACCGGCTTCTTGCATGGTAATCCCCAGTAATTGGGTTGCCATTTCCATTGAAACTTTATTATGCGTAATAAAAATAAACTGCACTTTTTCTGACATTTCCTTAACCAAATTACAATATCTCACAACGTTAGCGTCATCTAATGGCGCATCAACTTCATCAAGCATGCAAAATGGTGCAGGGTTTAACTGAAAAATCGCAAAGACTAATGATAATGCGGTTAGCGCTTTTTCGCCACCACTTAACAGATGAATTGTACTATTTTTCTTGCCCGGGGGCTGCGCCATGATACTGACACCCGACAATAACAAGTCACTATCGGTTAACGTTAACTGCGCAGTGCCGCCGCCAAAGACTTTAGGGAATAATAGCTTAAAATCGGCGTTAACCGCGTCAAAGGTACGTTTAAACTTATCACGGCTTTGGCGATCTATCTTTTTAATTGCCGATTCTAGGGTGTTTAGACCTTGTTCTAGATCATCATTTTGGGCATTTAGATAATCTAAGCGCTCTTTTTGCTTATTATATTGCTCAATCGCGGTGAGATTAATCGCGCCCATTTGTGATAATTGGTCACGTATAACCGCTAATTGCACGGGCCATTGTTTCGCATCGCTCGTGACCTTGAGCGTTTGGGCCAACAACAGCAATTCACGTTGTGATTGTTGCAATGCCTGCTCTTGCGCTGAAATTTTAATTTTTAAGGTCGCCGTTTTCAACTCAAGCTGCGCCATGGTTTTTTGCTGCTTATCTTTACTAATACTCAACTGTTGGAACAGCTGTGAGTTTTCTTGTGCCTGACTAATCAGCGTGCTAACCCGTTGTTTTAGCACTTGTTGACGCGTTTGGTATGTCGTTGACTCACTATGTAGGGTCGCTATTTGCGCTTTTTTCTGTGCTAACGGTTGCTGATGCCCACTCACTTGATGGCGGAGTATGGCTAGTTCGTCATTTAGTGCATTGATTTGCACCGCTAATGCGCTGCATTGCTGACTTGCTGAGCTACTCAACAGTTGATGTTTTTGCACTAACAATTGTTGTTGGTGATGTTGTTGCTGCGTATTTTGCGATTTACTTTGCAGTGTTTTTTGTTGTGATTTCCCTATATGGCGCAATTGCTGATTACTTTTTATTTGCTGCTCTAGCTCTTTTCTAGCGTGCACATGCTCTTTGCACTGCGCTTGATAAATGCTTAATTGGTCGTTATCTAACGCAGCAAGTCTACTTAACTGGGTTAATTGCAGGACAACCTCTTCAATTTGCGCCGTAATATGTTGCCATTGCTGTTGCTCTAACAACCATTTTTGCTTAGCGCTAACCGCGAGTTCATTTTGCTGGTTTAATTGCTGCTCAAGCTCACCGTGTTGTGCTGACATTTGTTCAAGCGCTGCTTGTGATTGGGTCAATAACGATTGTGAATCACTCAGCTGATGTTGTGCGGAGTTGATCACTGGTGTCAAATCATCCAAGCGCTGATTAAGCACCAACAAGCCCTGCGAAGATGTCGCATTGACTTGCTGTCCAACCACCGCATGCCCATGACTAAGCCACTGCCCCGTTTTGGTGACAACACTTTCGCCGGCGCATAAATGCGGCAGCATTTTTTGCGCCTGATTTAAATCATCACTGCAATATACCTGATGCAATAGACGTTGTAGCAATGGCTGATGTTTTGCCGACTTAGCGCTAACCACATCGCTTAACAGGGAGAACTTGTGCTCAGTTGAGCTTAATGAGTCAGTTTGGGGTGCCTCTAACCATAACTGGCAATGTTGAGATAGTTGCGTTAATGGCGAAAACTTATCGAGTACGAAACCTTTTAAAAATGGCCCCAACACAGTTTCACAAGCCAGTTGCCAATCCGATTGCGCATCAATAATTTGCCATAATTGGGGCTGTTCAGAAAAATGTTCGATCAGTGCGTGCTCGTCCTTACTCATTTGAGCATCAATGAGCATTAAAAAAGTTTGTTGTTCATTGCGCAATGTATCGAGTTCACTTTGCTGCACTGCCACCGCTTTGGTTTGCGACGAGATGCTCGATTGTTTGTCTTGCAATGCTAAAGCGCCCTGCTCCCATTGCAGCTGAAAATTTTGCTGCGCTTGCTGTAACTCTTTAAACTGAGCTTGAACGTTCATTGGCTGTAATTTTTGCTGCACAACCATGTAATCTGTTTGTTTTTTCTTTAATAGTTGACTTTGACTGCTAAATTTTAATTGATCATGCTCAATGCGTTCAATACCTTGTTTTTCGATTTGATATTGATTGTCGATGCGCTGTTTATCACCATGAAGCTGAGCGAGCAGTCGATCTATTTGCTCTAACTCAGTATCTTGCTGACTGAGTTGTGTTTGCAGTTGTTGCAGTTCGAATGCTAATAACGGCAGACGAGTGGTAGAGCCTTGCAGCTCTTGTTGGGCGCTATGTTGTGAGGCGAGTTGCACGTTATGTTGCTTGGTTAAACCGTCGACTTTAAGTTTCAATTGAGCTAGATTATTTTCACCTTGCACCACCGCCTGCAATAAATGTTCGATGCCAAGCTGCAACCTAGTAATATGACTGTCACTTTGATACACCAACGCATCGGTAGCCGATAACTGTTCACGTTTTTCGGTTAACTCATTATCACGCGCTTGGTGATTTAACTGCTGCTCATCAATTTTCACTTGCAACAACGCACATTGGTCTTGTGATTGTTGCAAATTAATTTGGGTTTGAGTTAATTCATCAAAAAAACGCTGCCAACGTAATACAATAATATTTTGATTTAACTCACGCTCATTTTTCTTGAGCTCGCTATATTGCTCGGCGAGTTTGGCTTGCCCCTCTAATGAGCTGATTTGACTGGCCAATTCATGACGCAGATCCGCTAAACGGGCAAGATTTTCACGGCAGTGTCTAATTCGATTTTCGGTGTCCCGTTTGCGCTCTTTATATTTAGTGATGCCGGCGGCTTCTTCCAAAAACACCCGTAAGTCTTGTGGTTTAGACTCCACCAGCCTTGAAATGGTGCCCTGCTCAATAATTGAATAACTACGTGGTCCACGCCCTGTACCACTAAGTAAATCGCGAATATCTCGGCGGCGGC
>JABSRV010000261.1 GCA_013214905.1 Psychrobium sp.
TGCCGCGGCAATGGAATGGGGTGGCTAATAGCATCATGGAGTTCACGCGCTACCCTTTTACACTCTTCTTCTTGAGTTTGAAAAATACGCTCGTTTAGCGCGCGTAGTTTTTTATTGGCGAGTCGTTTTTCACTCACTCAAATAAACAGACCAGCACTGTTCAGTTACGCTGCTTTAAGCTTACCTTTAGAAATAGCATTTTTAGAAAAATGAGCCAGTAATGCCACGGCTTGTTGGCGTACACAAATTGGTGAAAGACAGCTTTATGAGGGGTTATTATTGCACCATACCTCGAATACAGCGACGGTGTCGGCAAGTTGAGCTATCCCGTAAGCTCACTTTTCTTAGTATGATTATTCCAGACGCTCTTCTATAGTCACCTCTGCGACAACAAGCAAAGGTGACGGTTGACCCGCGGAAGATATTCTATAATAGACTTAACCGCGACCAGATTTTACGATGTGGGCGAATCAATTTAACAACCTATCTGTATTACCGATGTCCCAATACGATAGAGCCAACACTTGTCTTATTTAAATTTCCAGGATTGCTAACGAAATTAATCACAAACAGGAATTGAATTAATAATTATATCCATTCCTTTCAATTCGCGCACATCAAGATCGACAAAGAACGGGTGGAATTTAACTTTTTCAAACTTTAAATATACATTTACCAAAAAGTCATTTAGAGGTACGTCTTTCACACGACAAGACGATTTCAAACTAAAAGAAAAATAACCCACTCCCTCATTATCGCCCTTAGCCCGGTACTCTTTGACTAACTGTTGTTTTGTTGCCATATCTAACGCATCTTCTTTTGATAAATGTAATACAGTTATATATTCACCTGACAGTGTATCTTCTTTTAATTCAACAGGGATAGCGTAGCTAGTACTAATTTCTACTAAGTAATGTCTTTCAAAATTAACATCTGGCGATTTATACGAATAATCAACGACAACATCTCCTTTACGAAACATAAGAGCTTTGGGTGCGCGGACAGCTATTACTAATAATTGAGGTTCAACGGTGCCTGGATTAAAGTTCCTCATTTTATACATGGTTGATATAGGGATACTGCTACAGCCTGCCAACAAAATAATGATAGCTAGCATTATAATTTTAAATCGAATCATTCATTTTCTCCTAATGGACTAAATATTAAATTAAGCGTTTTTTTGTGAAAAAATTATTTTTAGAAGTCTTTTTACCTCTAATCATTGTGTTGGCATAGGTAACTTGAGAGTATTCAAGGTCTATTTTGAAAGATTGGGGTATAAAGGGTGGAAGCACTCTGCCAAATCGACATAAAACGTATGATTGGCTATTATTTTTGGTGAACAAATAACACTCATTTCTTCTGGAGAGAATATCCCGCTATTTTCAATTTCACTTCGATACCCCTTAAACATTTGACTGTTGATGGTTTTCTTAATTTTTCCCATTCCATTGTTTAATATAAGAAAAGATATTACTTATAACATCTTTTCTTAATATTATATTATTACAAATAATCATCTTAAAAAGATATTTGAGCAGTGTAATATCACCATTCTTTTATGTAACAAACCCAAGCACCTTCTCGGCACGGACTATCTTCACCGCCAATATGCCAATTTGATTTGAACTCTAAACGTTCTTCAAGCTCCACAATATTAAGTTTCTCCATTGCCATTTTTAAATTTTTACTTTCTTTTTCTAATTCCAGTTTAGTATCCTCGAACTTGATTAATAAGCATGGAATATTCATGCTCGATTATATTGTAGGACAGATATGAAATAGCGCCTGCTCAAATACATTATTTATGTATTTGTAATCGTACTTTGACTTTGACTTTGACTTTGACCACAATATAACGGGCTAAAGATTAGTTACTACTTAGTAAGTTGTTAAAGCATTGCTTTCACTAAAGTAATTAGTGCATCTTTTAATAATTTTCAAGGATTGACGGTATCAGCTAGATTATTTTTTTAGAAAAAATGACATACAACAAACTTCTAATGCTTAAGAATTCATATAGTTAAATAGTATAGAAACATGCGTAAAACTAACTATTAAACCGAGATTCTGTACCTAAAACTTGATAAAAAACATGACGCGGAAGCACTTATGTGAATAAAACGTACCATAACCCCCTCTCACTTTGTCAATAATCCATTGATTTAATGCTTAATTTTTTTTAATGCTATGCTTAAGCGTATCCCTAGGGCTATGGTGATACTAACGCCTGCTTTTAACATCGCCATAGCATTGGTATCATTTAGTTATCAGCAGACGCAGTGTTATAAAACAGAGCCTCTCAAATACTATGCACGATTTAATATTTAAGGATGATTATCTTGAAAAAATCTACACTCTTACTGCTCAGCTTACTGCCATTAGCACCGACAGCTTTCGCTAATGACAACCCACATGCGATAGGAGACCCTGTCATTTCGATAGTGTTTGGCCTAACCGTTGGTGGCGATGAACTGGCTGAATTAGAATATGACGATGGCAGTAATAACGATATTACTGCTGGAGGTTTTGGTTTAGTAGGCGCTGGTCTAAATTTTAAACTGCAAGACAAGTTCTCACTTCAGTTAAACGCGGCTTATCATTGGGAGGTTGCCTCGGCAAAAAATGGAGATCTGACGTTTTCTAGAATTGAATTAGAAATAGTACCGTATTATCAACTTAATAAATCATTTCGATTGGGACTTGGCATAGCGCAGCACATGAATCCCGAACTAGACAGTGACTCTTCTAGCAACGTCAAATATGACCATAGCAACGGATTTGTGTTATCACTGGTTTATCAGCTGCCAGACAGTAAGAGCTGGATAGATTTTCGTTACGTTAACATAGAGTACAAGCCCAATAAGATTGGCAACTTATCACTAGACGATTACGACGTTAAAACTTTTGATGGTAGTTCGGTTGGAGTGTCATTTAACTGGGCATTTTAAAGACCCGAGAACGCTTAAATTAGCCGTAATGGCTGACTTAAGCGGCATTCTCTTTTAATGTTTTACAAATTTGCACTGGGATTAAACGATCGTTCATCACTTTGATTAAACCGAATTGTGCTAAAGATTTTACATTATCAAGTTGATGACTTCGTTCGATCAATAACAAGGTAGAAGCCTTAGTGTTGCTTTCAATCACTAGATAATGTCGCTGCTCATGATTGCTTTGCAATTTTACAACATTACCAGCTTGCGCACTTGATACTGTTTGCGCGGTAGAGAAAAACCAACTTTTTGGCATCATCGGTTTGTAAAATACTTTGGCAGACAATGCATTAAGCGCTATTTGCATTAAATAATCACTTGGCAACTCTAACTGTGCTTCTAGCTTCTCAACATAAAGATAAAAATCTTCACTGTTTTCAATGCAAAAAACTTGTTCAAGAAGCGCATCATTAATTAGCTCATTACGTTTAAACGCCGTCACAAACTCCATTGATGATCCCATGTCCAATGTTAGGCGATTTCTTTGATGACAAAACTTCCATTGCCAATCTGTATTTGGTTTGATTAACACTTGCTGACCTATCGATTAATTTCTTAAATACTCGTTTTTAACTTCAAGTGACGACATTTTCGCCACTTCGAATCATTACTGATTAATTTAGTAGTGATTTTGTAAAAAATCAACTTTTTTATAAGCTGATTTTCATTTAATAACAAAAAGATACGACAAAGTAGCGCCGACTTTAAGGATCGTTTTATCGCGCTAAAACGATCTTTTTGATCAACTGAGGACCTTGATAAATAAAGCCCGTATAAACTTGCACTAATGATGCGCCAGCGTCGAACTTATTTTGTGCTTCTTGCACACTGTCAATGCCGCCAACACCGATAATTGGGCAACGGCCTGCCAATTCTTTTGATAAAATTTTCACGACCTGTGTTGATTTTAATGCAACAGGGCGTCCACTTAAACCGCCGGCTTGATCACTGTAGCTCGAGTTTTCAACGCCTTCACGTGACAATGTGGTGTTTGTTGCAATCACACCGTCTACTTGATGACGCACCAAGCTATCACTAATTTGCACCACTTCTTGCTCCGTTAAATCCGGCGCAATTTTTAATAATAAAGGCACAGTCTTTTGATGCAAGCTTGCTAGCACCGCTTGCTTTTCTTTTAACGACTTTAAAAGATCGTCCAGCGCATCACCGTATTGCAACGATCGCAAGCCCGGGGTATTTGGCGAAGAAATATTGACAGTAATATAACTGGCGTGTTGATAAACCTTATCCATAGCAAGCAAGTAATCATCTTTACCCTGCTCCACTGGCGTATCAAAGTTTTTACCAATGTTAATGCCTAAAATACCAGTAGACTTACGTGCTTTAACACGCTCAATCAAATAATCTACGCCCTTATTGTTAAAACCCATACGGTTAATAATGGCTTGCTGTTCTTTTAGACGAAAAATTCTTGGCTTGTCGTTACCACCTTGCGCGCGGGGAGTCACCGTGCCAATTTCCACAAAACCAAACCCCATGGCGTCAAACGCGTCAATACAATCGCCATTTTTGTCTAAACCAGCGGCTAAACCCACTGGGTTTTTAAAATCAATGCCCATCACATTCACTGGCTTGTCGATAATTTGCTGCGCGTAAGCGCAAGCCAACGGCGTATTGGCCGTATTTTTAAAGAACGAAATGGCCATTTCATGAGCCAATTCAGGATCTAGTTGAAACATTAACTTTTGTGACAGCGAAAAAAACATGTGAACTCCAAGAATGACTACAAGACGTATACCTTTAACCACGGCACTTGTTCAGTGTAATAGGTAAAGGAATAAATCTTAGGCTTTAAAACAATATAATCCCGAACATAAAAAACCCCGGGTTTACCGGG
>JABSRV010000262.1 GCA_013214905.1 Psychrobium sp.
GTTAAAATCGGTAACCTAATGTACAATTCGGTAGAAGACAAGCAAGCGGCAAAATGGTTTGGTCAAGCGCCACCAGATTTAACGCTAGTGACGCGCTATAAAGGCACAGACTTTTTATATACCTACCTTAAAGGGTTTTACGTAGATCCAGCACGTCCATTTGGCGTAAATAACACCGTTTTTAAAGACGTTGGTATGCCTCATGTCTTGCAAACGCTGCAAGGCGTGCCAACCGCTAAGTTCGAAAAGAACGAAAAAGGTGACATGGTATTGGCTCATGACGAACATGGCATGCCAATTATCACCACCGATGGTTCGGGCGAATTAAGCAGTGAAGAATATGACATTGTGGTACGCGATATCACAAACTTCTTAACCTATGCCGGCGAGCCAAGTAAATTGGAACGTGAAAGTACCGGTAAATGGGTCATTGGTTTCTTGTTTATATTCTTTATTATTGCTTACTTGCTTAAGAAAGAATATTGGAGAGATGTTCATTAGTCGCCATTTAGCTGACCAATGAAAGTAATGGGGGCTCTAGCCCCCGTTTTTCGTCTTTGGGGTAAATACTTTTTAGTGCTTTCCCATGTAAGTTCAATGATGCGTTATACTCATTTGAAGACTCAAAGACAAATATTATAAATTTAAAGATTTTGGAGAATATCGATGGCCGTTACCGCCAATAAGCGTTCAGTTATGTCACTCTTCTCGGGTGTTACAGATATGAAAAGTCACCAGGTTCGCATTGTGCTAGCCGAAAAAGGTGTAAATGTTGATATTAAGCAAGTTGATCCAGATAACCTGCCAGAGTCATTAATTGAAGTTAATCCATACAACAGCGTTCCGACGTTAGTTGACCGTGATTTAGTGTTATATCAATCAGACATCGTGATGGAATATTTGGATGAGCGTTTCCCACATCCACCATTAATGCCTGTATACCCGGTTTCTCGTGCTAAAAGCCGTCTAATGATGCACCGTATCGAGTTAGATTGGTATTCACTAGTAGAAACTATCATGCTTGGTACCTCTAAGTCTGACGCTGCTCGTAAGCAACTTAGCGAAGAGTTAACGGCTATTGCGCCTATCTTTGCTGAAATGCCTTATTTCATGAGCGAAGACTTTAGCTTAGTTGATTGTTGCCTAGCACCACTATTGTGGCGTTTACCGCAACTAGACATTGAGTTCGTTGGCAATGGCAGCAAAGAGTTGCGTTTATACATGCAACGCGTATTTGAACGTGAGTCGTTCCAAGCATCATTGTCTGATGCTGAACGCGAAATTCGTTTAGGCTAGATGATGGGTCCGAATCGTCCTTATCTATTGCGCGCATTTTATCAATGGTTACTTGATAATGACTGCACACCGCACTTAGTCGTTAACGCTAATATTACTGGTGTTGAAGTACCGCAAGAGCACGTTAAAGACGGCCAAATCGTCTTAAATGTTGCTCCGCATGCGATTGGTGAGATTGAAATGAGCAATGAACGAGTGACTTTTAGTGCTCGTTTTAGCGGTAAGCCATTTCAGTTGATTATCCCAATGGCTGCAGTGATTGCTATCTATGCCCGTGAAAATGGTGCTGGCACCATGTTTGAAGATGAAGATTATTATCATCAAGATAATGAACAGCAGCCTAAGAACTCGCAAAGCCCTTTGTCTAGCGTTGCAGTTGATGAAACTGCAACACAAAAGATCAAAGTAAGTGATGTCAAAAAAGATCGTTCGTTCTTAAAAGTGATTAAATAAATTGCATTTTTAAGATAGACAAAAAAGGGAAGCAATTGCTTCCCTTTTTTTATGTTCAGGATGAACTGTCAGGCTTTATGCTCCCGGCAAAGCCTAAGTACCTACATCCATGTAGGCAATCGGGCGTTGCCATGGCAGTTTTTTGTTCCAGAAAAAACCTAAGTACCGCCATCCATGGCAGCAATGGCAAGGAGCCGACGTCTGACTCTCAGTAATACTAAAACTTATCTTGGTATTCAAAGACCTTAATTACCTGTTTAACACCATTAATGTTACGGGTAATCTCGGTGGCTTTATTACCTTCGCTTTGTGTCACTAAGCCCATCAAAAAGACTTCAGCATTTTCGGTAACCACCTTAACTTGACTGTATTGAATACTGTTATCCGTAGTCATCGCGATTTTAATCTTAGACGTTAACCAGCTATCGTTGGTTCGTGTGGCCATCTTAGTGATGTTACCAATGCGGATCTGATTATGCAGCTGCTTAATGCCGTCAACACTGCGCACATACTTTACCGCGCGATCACGCAGCATCGTATTTGGTGCTTGGCCAATTAACAATACCGTGCCGTTATAACTCACCACGTTTATATGAGTAGTGTCATGCAGGGCTTCATCGCGATTAATCAAATTGAGCGCTTTAAGCTCTATGCCTTCATCCGATAATTGCACGCTGGCATCACGGCGATCATTAACCATTGATGCCGCGCCCATCACGCCAAGCACAAAGCCAGTGACACAACCTTGCAAGGACAACATGCCGACGAACAGCGCCGCTAGTTTTATACCTTTGTTATGCTTTACTGGCATTAGCATTACTCTTCTTCGTCTTGTGGGAACAAGGTGCGATCAATCGCGTCACATAAGCAGTGAATCACTAGTAAATGTACTTCTTGGATACGAGCCGTGCTGGTAGACGGCACACGTATTTCTACGTCATTAGCACTTAACAGACCGGCCATGTCGCCACCGTCATTACCGGTTAACGCCACAATAACCATGTCACGACTAAGTGCCGCTTCAATGGCTTTAATCACGTTGGCTGAATTACCACTGGTAGAAATAGCCAGTAAAATATCACCCGGCTGACCAAGCGCTCTAATCTGCTTAGAAAATATTTCTGAAAAGCTGTAGTCATTAGCGATAGAGGTAATAGTTGAACTATCGGTGGTCAACGCAATAGCTGGCAGGCTAGGGCGCTCGGTTTCAAAACGATTAAGTAATTCTGACGAGAAATGTTGTGCATCACCAGCACTGCCGCCATTGCCACAGGTTAATATTTTACCATCACCCAGCAAACAAGAAACCATCATCATTGCCGCTTTTTCTATCGACGGTGGCAGGGTTTCTAATGCATCAATTTTAGTTTGAATACTCTGTGTACAACATTCTTTAATGCGTTCTAACATTTTAATACCTTAAACTTAGTTGGGAAAAGCGCTCTTTACCCATTGAATTTGGTAGGGTTCATTTGACCCTGTCATGGCAACGACGTCAAATCGACACGCCAGTTGCTCAAAATTAATATGGTTTACCTGACAATAAAACATTGCAGTTTTAATAATTCGTTGTTGCTTCTTAACGGTTACTGCATTTATTGCACCGCCAAAATTATTACTGGCACGTTGTTTTACTTCAATAAAAACGATGCACTCATTATCAAGCATAATGAGATCAATTTCACCGACTCTGCTTGTAAAATTGTCACAAATCTCCAACAAACCTTGCTTTAAGAGGTAAGTTTTTGCGATTTGTTCACATTTTTGACCTTGTGCCCGCATTATTTTGCCTTTGTCAGGTTTCTAGCGCCTATTTCCCTATTGTTGCATCGAGTGAAATCAGCGAATCTGTCGCAATTTTCCGTTGCTATATCGAGCCCAAGACAGTTTACGATAAATCGCGCCTTGTTGATCAAGACTTAACTGACCACTTAAGCCATCATGCTCAAACTTAGGGAAGAATTTCATTTGCGCCAACATGCTTATCAAACCATATGCGTCATGTCCCATTGCAAAAAGACGCAGTTGACTTTGCTTAATGCTTGGCCATAGTTTTTTAACCGCTAACGGAGACAATTGCGCTGGCGGCTCAATAAACCACGGAATATCACTAATCGTTAGTTGTTCTAAATGATTTAGTTCATTGGTGTAATTAAGCCTGTCGTTGCCACCTGATCCTACATAAACTGGGATCTGCTCGGCGAACGAGCTAATGCTAACTCTAACGGATGGCACCAACATGCCTGTTTGCTTGGCATTAGCGACAAGGTAAATAGCGTCGATGTCTCGGCGTGACCTCGTTTCACTAATCATCTTATGACCCACTAATAAACGCATGTAGTTAATGCGATCTTGCGAATTCTTTGTTTCGAGTAATTGTTCTATAGTTTTCTTTAATTCTTTGTCATTTTTATAGAAAAATGCTTCAACGCCATAAAACTCGGTATTTTCAGTATTTAGTAGCTGCCAGCTATCACTGAATTTTTTGGCTATCTTGTGGCCCTGTGCGTTATTGGGCGCAACAATAATAGGTTGTTTCTTGCCATGCCTAAATAAGAACTCACTGCCTTGAATCGCTTCGCTTTCTTTATCTAATGAAAAGAAAAACTGCGTGGCGTTAGGCTCGCTATCTAGCAGTTTATTCAAATATAACGTTGGCACATCTGACTCGATGGCACTCACCTCAGTAACTTCACTCTTTAACAACGGGCCAATAATAAACTCAGCACCGGCATCAATCGCCATTTGATAAGCATTGCTAGCGCCAAGTGCTTGTGTATCGAAGCTTAGTAATTCTTGATCTGTATTATGCGCCATCAAGTTACTCAAAATACCATTTTGCAAGGCTTGACCAATGCGTTTGTAACGACCTGATAGTGGCACTAAAACAGCAATTTTTTGCGGGGTGAACGGCGTGACATTAGCCGCGGCAACAAGATTAACAGGCAAACGATTAACCGCCATATGCTGCTGGTAATCGATAGTCCATTGGCTTAATTTTTGACGTAAAACCTGTGGCGAGTGCATTGAGCTTCTAGTTAACATCACTAATGCCTGCCAGCCTTGTGTCTGATAATCATCAAACA
>JABSRV010000263.1 GCA_013214905.1 Psychrobium sp.
GTCTCTAATTGATCTGTTAGCGCATGTAGGTGGTCCAACATCTCGTGCCGACACCACCAATATTGATGTCATATCCCGCGACATTAACGGCACGCTTAGGCATTACACCTTTGATTTAGACGGTTTTATGCGTGAGGGGAAAAATGATTCTACACTGCCGATCATTCGTGGCGGTGCCACAATACGCATTCACGATTTACCTGTAGACCCAAGTGACAATAAGTCGCAATGGGTAAGACAGTCTTCTGAAAAATCAATTTATGTGTTTGGCCAAGTCAACGCACCTGGTCGCTATATGTTTACCAATAGAATGAATTTTCTCGATATATTAGCGGCGGCCGACGGTCCAACCGCTCAAGCTGACATTCGTAATATCAGGATCAGTCATCGAGGTTCAAACCAAGCTCGAGTCAGTAAGTTAAACTTGGCACTCTATTTTGAAACTGGCGATGAACATTTATTGCCAAACGTTAAGCCTGGCGATACCATTTACCTGCCAGAACGCAATCGCCAGTGGTTGGATAAATCTAAAGAAATGACGGTTAGGGTCTTAGGGGCAGTCAATAAGCCGGGACGTTACAGCTATGACGATAACATGACCATTTTAGATTTATTGGCACAGGCTGGCGGCACTAGTGCTTCTGCATATATAGAGAAAATCACCGTAGTAAATCTCTCTTGTTGTCGCAATCAGGCGCAAGAATTTGATTTGGCTAAGTTTGCCAAAACAGCTGATTTTAGCGCGCTGCCAGTGATCAGGGTCGGCGATACCATTTACGTGCCAGACAACAGAAACAGCACTATGTTTAAAGCACGTGCAGGACTGCGAGATGTGTTTGAATTGGTCTCGCTAGCGGCACTGCTAGGCCTACTATAAAGGAGCGTCATTATGATCTGCATTCCTGAGCATTATATTGAACTGGAGCATATATACAGTGCGACGTTGGCCCGCGATATTAAATCACTGGCAGTGGTGTCCACATTACCGGGGGAAGGAGTTAGCTCAATCATCCTCAGTTTAGCCAGACGCAACGTATTAGCAGGAAGAAAAACACTGGTGGTTGATTTTAACATTTATAATCCAGCCGTAAGCGCACTAGCTAACACCAAGAGTAAAAGCGAGTGTTATGACGCACTCTCTCCCCCTTGCACGTTGCCACAAATCAATGGCAACAATGATATTGCGATTATCTCGGTGCCGATTGCGCGAAAATTGGTATTAGGTTTGCGTGAACCAGGTGTGCTGCAGACTCATATTCAAGGGTGGCTAAAAGAATACGATAATGTGCTAATTGATACCTCACCGATGAGTTTAACCAATGGCGCCAACCTGCCACCAGAATATATCTCAAGTGCCTGTGATGGTACCATCGTCACGGTACTTGCTGGTAAGACGACGAACACCGCACTAGCTAATACGTTAAATCAGCTCAATAAAGCACAAGCTCAGCTTATTGGCATTGTGATTAATGATCAATTTAACCCCACCCTTAAAAGTGAATTACTCAGAGAAATACAGCGCATCGAAAAAACATTGCCAACGATAGCTTGTAAATTACAAGGTTGGATTAAAAATTTAAAATTCTTAAGCTTAGAGGTTTAAAGCTTAGAATTTCTTCACTTCGCTTAACTAATCACTAGATCAATGTAAACGCAGCTCATTATATACCCGTGCCGATAAATATTTGGCCTTATTGTGCCTAGCAAAAAAATGTAAAACAGTAGCTTAACTTAGGAGTGGCTTGCTATTGGCATTGGGATAAACGCAATAACTTTTCATTTCAATCAGCAAAAATGAGAAATAATTTTGTCCAGTAGATTATGTTTAACTCAAATATAACCTACGTACATCACTTATTAAAAGCGTTGTTATTTGATAACGCAAGCTCGAGCGGCAAGGTTCCAGAGCCTCCGCGGCTGTATTTACGGCGTATCACTCGCTGTTCAAATTGCAAGATTGTGGCGTTATCAGCCCTAATGAAGCTGATGGCATTAACGGATATTCAGTTAAACAAGCGCAGTCTTCGACGTTATCTATTGCAATTTGCAAAGCATAGTTGCAATTTGCAATAGATAATTGCAATTATCTCGCCCTGCCCTTTGATTGAGTACGTTTAACTGCCTATTTGTTAGTATTTTTTTGGCACAGTATCTGCATATTTAAGATAACTAAATTCAAGATAATTAAATTTTGGGAGATTAGTTTAATGACTAGAATTAGCAATATTTCGCTATTAGCATTGGGGATGGTTTGCTTGTACATACATCCTCTATATGATTCCGACCCGTTTCTGAGTTGTCCAACTCAGGCCTTTCTTATTCAATCACCTCGCGCGGTACCTATAGCTTTTGGTGTCGATTTAGCAACCGGAAGTTATACAACACTTTCCCCAGATATGGGAACAACGAAGGTGAATGGCGTTGGCTTTAATTATCATGACAATTATATGTATGGCTGGGACTATGGTTCAGCGACATTGTCACAAATAGGTAATGATTATCAAGTCAATCCATTAACCGTTACTAATCTGATTGGCAAATCTTTTTACGTCGGTGATGTGTCAGTCAGCGAAAATGCCTGGTATGGTTATCGTTCTCGCTTTGGTCTATATCGCATTGATTTAACAGACCCTTCATCTACTTTGGTTATGGAGTCGGTCGCAAGTAGTGGTTTTATGGGTAATCCATCGATCACTGATATGGCATTTCACCCCACTAATAGCTATATCTATACCGTCGACAACAACGGCTATCTTATAAAAATAAATCCAGCGAATGGCGACACAACAATTCTGAACCAAGTTCTAAATGAATCTGAACTTGGCTTTAATTTCGTTTTCGGTGCCCAGTATTTTGATGCCAACGGTAACTTGTATTTAAGCAACAATGGCAATGGTTACATCTATCGAGTCACCATAAACGATGTTTTATCAACCGCAATATTTTATGCATATGGACCGTCGAGCAATTCTAACGATGGCGCGCGCTGCGCGCTAGCGGAAATAGAGGTTGGCGATTCTATTGATTTCGGTGATGCGCCAGATAGTTATGGTTCGTCCTTAGATAATGCAGGCGCCAGACATTCAATAACCTCTCTATATTTAGGCACGGAAATCGACGCAGAAGCTGATGCTTATATATTTCCATTAAGCGATGATATAAGTGATGGTAATGACGACGATGATGGCATCAGTTTTCCGACTGGCATTGAAATTGGTGAGACAGCCTTGATCGTTGTCAATGTAACAGGTACCGGTGGCTATCTTAATGCTTGGCTAGACATGGATATGGACGGAACTTTTGAGGATGGCGAACAAATTGTACAAGGTTTGTCAGTATCGCCAGGGGCAACCAACCTGTCAATTGACATTCCTATGTGGGCGCTAGCCGGCGATACTTGGGCTAGGTTTCGTATTAGTTCCTCTCCCAACATCGGTGCGACGGGGGGCGTCAGCGATGGCGAAGTCGAAGACTATCTATTGACGATTATCGAAAGTGGGGTTACGTCAACTTCATATCCTGACGGATCCAATTTTACCAGTTTTGCTTTTGAAGATTTATACCCTGCACTCGGTGATTTTGATATGAATGACGTATTGATGAACGTCAGAATAACTGAATATGTAAAATACGGCATGGTCATTCGTTTGAAAATTGAAGGAGAGTTGGCAGCTATGGGGGCCAATTACCGTAACGGTTTTGCCATTCAACTGCCAGGTATTGATCTATCGTCGATTAAGAGCGATTCGGTCACTTTAACGATGGACAGTGTATTGTCCTCTGAGCAGGTGCTTGAAGATGATCAAACAAACGCTGTCTTAATTATTAGCGATAATTTATGGGATATTATTCAGCCAGGAGAGAACGGATGCCATTTTTTCAGAACGGAAGATGGTTGCGGGACCTCGCAACGCCCAACATGGACATTAATAGTACCGTTCATATATCCGGTTGCTGAGGAGGATATGCCCGACATGCCATACGATCCATTTATATTCGCACGCCCCGGTACCTATCATGGTGACGTACTCGGTCAAGTGGCCGGAGAACATCCAGGTAGAAAGTTCGAAGTGCATCTGAAAAATAAAAATCCGACCGATACATTCGAAGAACTCATTTTTGGGCAGGCCGACGATGCGTCTAACGCAAGCTTGGAAGTATTATTTCAAACGTTAAATGGTATTCCTTGGGCACTAGAAATACCTATGAACTGGAAACATCCAAAAGAAGGTATCAGCCTATTGCAAGCCTATCCACAATTTTTCGGGCACGCTTCAGATTCAACTGGCCAGACAAATAGTCAGTGGTATCTGGAAAGTAATGCCGATTCATCTTCTATATTTAATGATTAACGAGGCAACTATGAATCCACTAAATCATCTATTCAAAAGAATAAAGACACTTATTGCCCTAGCGATGTTAGGACTTCTGGTTAGTTGTAGCAGTGACGGTCCGGCTGATGAGACCGAGATACCTGAAACACCACCGACAGCCACAGCAGTTATTGTGCCGGTACCTATTGTGGTGCCTAAAACACTAACTGATTTAACGATCAATGCTCACAACGAATTATTAAACGTTGCAGAATTGCACATAGAGGTACAGATCAACGCGAATAGATCATTTTTATCGATTTGTAGCAACTTACCTAAAGTACTGGATTTGAACAGAATTGACTATGAGAAATGTATGTTACGAGCGCCATTAGACAAATCACTTAAGACATTTTCATTGACCTTGCCTAACCATATTCACGAGCTAGTAGCCATTGTATGGTTTTACGATACCAACAAAGCCCC
>JABSRV010000264.1 GCA_013214905.1 Psychrobium sp.
CGTCGCTTGCGGCGGCCTTTGGAGAAATACAGGACGTATTTCTTAATAAAACTGCGGTTTCAAGGATGACGGGTATATACAATTGTTATTATTTGAACCCTCTCACTCGACTAAATGCGCCGCGTTCATTACAATGTCGTTTCCAGACTTTTTTAAACACCTCTTATATGGATTTACATCTTGTTATTTTAGCAGCAGGCAAAGGAACGCGAATGCGCTCAATGCTGCCAAAAGTTTTGCATAAAGTTGCCGCCAAACCAATGGTTGAGCACGTTATCGATGCCGCTTCTCAATTACCTAATATAGCCAGCACCCAACTTGTCTACGGTCACGGTGGTGAACTAATGCAGCAAGCATTATCACATCGCGATGTCAGCTGGGTATTACAAGCCGAGCAATTAGGTACCGGTCATGCCGTGGCGCAGGCGATGCCTGATTTGCCAGACAGTGGCAAAGTGCTCATTTTATATGGCGATGTCCCACTCATTAAGAGTGATACATTAGCGCGTTTGGTCGCGGTGCAACCTAGTGGCGGCATTGGCCTATTAACCGTGGTCTTAGATAACCCAACGGGTTATGGCCGTATCGTGCGTGACGCTGGTCAGGTCGTTGGCATTGTTGAACAAAAAGATGCCTCGGCGTTGCAACTTACTATTAATGAAGTCAATACCGGCATATTGGTTGCCGACGCGATTGATTTAAAACATTGGTTAAGCAACTTAAGCTGTGACAACGCACAACAAGAGTATTACCTAACCGATATTATCGCGATGGCGCATCAACAAGGGCGCGAAATCATAGCGGCTAACCCTGCGTCTGCTATTGAAGTCGAAGGGGTTAATAATAAACTGCAATTGGCTCAAATTGAACGTGCCTATCAACTGCACCAAGCGCAAGCGTTAATGGTGGCAGGTGCAACTTTACGTGATCCTTCGCGCATTGACATTCGCGGCAGCCTATCGGTTGGTCAGGACGTTGAAATTGATATCAACCTGATTGTTGAAGGTGATGTTACCTTAGGCAATAACGTGATGATTGGCGCCAATTGTATCTTAAACAATTGCACCATTGGTGATGATACGGTGATTAAAGCCAATTCAATGATCGAGCAGTCTACCGTCGGCGCTTCGTGCACTGTTGGGCCCTTCGCCCGCCTGCGCCCAGGTTCACAAATGAGTGAAGACTCTCATGTTGGTAACTTCGTTGAAATGAAAAAAGTACAGTTAGGTCGAGGCTCCAAAGCCGGCCATCTGGCTTATTTAGGTGACGCAATAATTGGCAGTAACGTTAACATTGGTGCCGGTACGATTACCTGTAACTATGATGGTGCTAACAAGCATATCACTGAGATTGGTGATGGCGCCTTTATTGGCTCTGATACGCAGTTAGTAGCGCCGGTGAAAATTGGTCAAGGTGCTACCGTAGGCGCTGGTTCTACAGTTTGCAACGAAGTTGCTGACAACGAATTAGTGATTACACGCGTCAAACAACGTCATATCAAAAATTGGTCTCGACCAAAAAAGACTAAGTAACAAGGAATTTAACATGTGCGGAATAGTTGGTGCGGTAGCGCAACGTGATATTAGTGAAATTTTATTGCAAGGTTTGCAACGTTTAGAATATAGAGGCTACGACTCAGCCGGACTTGCTATTAGCAAGGTAGCTGGTAGTGTTGAGCGCGTTCGCAGCGTGGGTAAAGTGCAAAGCTTGGTTGATAAATGTCAAAACTTTGATGTGTCGGGCGGCACCGGTATTGCGCATACGCGCTGGGCAACGCATGGCGGCGTCACCGAAGCCAATGCTCATCCTCATATGTCGGGCGATGATTTAGTGATTGTGCATAATGGCATTATCGAAAATCATCAAGAATTACGTACTGAGCTTAAAGCTAAAGGCTATGTATTTACCTCCGATACCGATACCGAAGTATTAGCACACCTTATTGCTGAGAATAAAAAGAGCGCTAGCAGCTTGTTCGACGCAGTGCGCATGACCACCAAAATGGTTCGCGGTGCTTATGGCACGGTGATTATGGACGTTAATGATCCTGAACGTTTAATCGTCGCCCGCTCAGGCAGCCCATTAGTGATTGGTTTAGGCATTGGTGAAAACTTTATTGCATCAGACTTACGTGCACTATTACCCGTGACCAATAACTTCATGTATTTAGAAGAAGGCGACGTGGCTGAAGTCACTCGCTTTGACATTAATATACAAGATAGTGAAGGCAACGCGGTAACCCGTGAAGCTAAAGTTACCGATATTTCTGTTGAGAATGACGGCAAAGGCGAATATCGCCATTACATGCTAAAAGAGATTTTCGAACAGCCACATGCGGTGCGTAACGCATTGGCTGGTCGTTTGGTTAACGGACAAGTGCAAGATGATGTATTTGGTGTTGGCTCGGCCGAAATTTTTGAAAAAGTACAACATATTCAAATTATCGCCTGTGGCACTAGTTATCACTCTGCGATGGTTGCGCGTTATTGGTTAGAAGACATGGTTGGCATTTCATGTAATGTAGAAATTGCGTCGGAATTTAGATATCGTCGTTCGTTTGTACATGCTAATAGTTTGTTGGTGACCATCTCTCAATCTGGTGAAACCGCCGATACGTTAGCCGCACTTCGCTTAGCGCAAGAGCTTGGTTACATGTCGTCATTAGTATTGTGTAACGTTGATGGTTCATCACTAGTGCGCGAATCAGATTTAGCCTTTATGACTAAAGCGGGCACAGAGATTGGCGTGGCGTCTACCAAGGCATTTACCACCCAGCTTGTTGGTTTGTTGATGATGGTATTGGCCATTGGTCAAAAACGCGGCATGAGCAATGAACAGCAACAAGCTATTGTTAGCGCGTTAAATTCATTGCCGGCTAAAATAGAAGAAGCATTAGCGTTAAGCGATTCTATTGAAAGCCTAGCCTGTGAGTTTGCAGATAAGAATCACGCATTATTCCTAGGACGCGGTGATCAATACCCAATCGCGATGGAAGGTGCATTAAAACTTAAAGAAATCTCTTACATTCATGCAGAGGCATATGCCGCAGGTGAATTAAAGCACGGTCCATTGGCATTGATTGATGCTGACATTCCAATCATTGTTGTTGCGCCAAACAATGAACTGTTAGAGAAGCTGCATTCAAACGTAGAAGAAGTGCGTGCTCGTGGTGGTCAGTTGTATGTATTCGCGGACGCGGAAAGTAAGTTTATTAGTGATGATACGATGCGGGTGATTGACGTACCCATTGTTGATGAAATCGTCGCACCTATCCTCTACACTATTCCGTTGCAGTTATTGTCATATTATGTGGCCATCATTAAAGGCACCGATGTCGACCAACCAAGAAACTTGGCCAAGTCGGTAACTGTAGAATAAGCACCGTCAATGACTTCAACAAGCCGCTATCGATATAGCGGTTTTTTTATGAATACCATCCATGGTATTCAGTCTACGGGCCAGCTAAAGCTGTTAAAAATCTTTCCCGAAGATTTTTTATGTTCACGACTACATGAATGTCGGAGGCAGAGCGAAACAGGATCCTCGAGCCAGGGATGAATAGTCAGGTTTAGTGCACCTCGACAGTGTGTTCCTGCACTGCCATGTTTGAACATTAGAGCAGTTAGCCGATTATTTGCTTCTGCATAATCTGAGTACGTGCATTCATGCACGCAATGCCAAAAAGCTGCGATGTTATTTCTTGAAATTCCGTATTAATCATGGCAATCACAGACAAATATTAATAATGTATGTATTAAGGGTATAATCCAGATCAATTGTCGGACTGCAATTATACTTTACAATCCGCCTTTCAAAGCTTGCTATTACTGCTTAAATTAGGAATTGCGATGACGCAACAAATCGATGTAAAAATCATAGATCCAAAACAACAAACCAAGAAAGGAAAGTCTCGCTCTAAAGAAAGTGATCGAGTCGGCGGGCAAATTTATGTCCGATCAGTGAAAGGTTTTTTTACTTCATTGCGTAATCGCCTTAACTGGGTGCTGATGTTAGGTTTCTTCTTATTACCATGGATCCCATATGGTGACCGACAAGCCATATTATTTGATCTTGCAGAACAAAAATTTCATATATTTGGCTTAATCATTTGGCCACAAGATTTGGTGCTGCTTGCGGTATTGTTAATGGTGGCGGCCTATGCCTTGTTTCTGGTGACGACCTTCATTGGTCGAGTATGGTGCGGTTTTACCTGCCCACAAACTATTTGGACGTTTATCTTTATTTGGTTTGAAGAGAAAATAGAAGGTAAATTTAATAAAAGGAAATTGCTAGACAAACAAGCAATGAATTTTAATAAACTGTGGCGAAAAACCTTAAAACATAGCATTTGGTTAATTATCTCATTGGTGACCGCGTTAACCTTTATGGCGTTCTTCGTGCCGGTGCAACAACTATATATCGATTTCTTTACCTTTAATTCAAGCACTACCATCGTTTTTTGGACATTATTTTTTACCTTTTGTACCTATGGCAACGCGGGCTGGATGCGTGAAATCATGTGCCTTCATATGTGTCCCTATGCACGATTTCAATCCGCGATGTTCGATAAAGACACATATACAGTGAGTTACAATGCAGAGCGCGGGGAAGGGCGAGGACCAAGACCCAAAAAAGCCGATCCTAAAGAATTAGGCTTGGGGGATTGCATTGACTGTAACCTCTGTGTACAAGTCTGCCCAACCGGTATTGATATTAGAGATGGTTTGCAATATGAATGTATCAATTGCGGAGCGTGTGTCGATGCCTGTGATGATGTGATGGTTAAGATGGGTTACGA
>JABSRV010000265.1 GCA_013214905.1 Psychrobium sp.
TTATTAGAAAAAACACCCCATCAAATTATCGAAGGTTTGCTTATTGCAGCGCGCGCCGTTAATGCCACCGTTGGTTATATTTTCTTGCGTGGTGATTATTACCTTGCCATTGAGCGGATGACCGTAGCCCTGCAAGAATGCAAAGATAATAATTTAGTTGGCACTAACATCTTACAAATGGATTTTGACTTTGTGATCCACATTCATACCAGTGCCGGACGCTATATTTGCGGTGAAGAAACCGCATTAATTAACTCACTTGAAGGCAAACGCGCTGTGCCACGCGCTAAACCTCCCTTCCCACAAGTATCCGGTTTATGGGGCAAACCAACCATTGTTAACAACGTGGAAACCTACTGCAACTTACCACATATTTTATTATTTGGTTGCCAGTGGTTTCAATCATTGGGACGCTGTAAAGACGTTGGCACAAAATTATTCGGGGTGAGCGGTCGAGTTAAAAACCCAGGTCTGTGGGAGCTTCCCATGGGCACACCTATTGGTGAGATTATCAATATTCACGCCCAAGGCATGTGTGATGGTTATCGCCTAAAAGGCTTTTTACCCGGTGGCGGCTCTACCGATTTTTTATTGCCACAACATCTTGATACCCCTATGGATTATGACGAAATCGGCAAAATACATAGCCGCATGGGCACGGGCACTATCACCGTTTTAGACGACAAATTTTGCCCGATAAAAATGGTGCTAAATTTGGTTAAATTTTTCGCCCAAGAATCTTGCGGCTGGTGCACGCCTTGTCGAGATGGTTTGCCATGGGCTGTTTCGCTATTAGAAAAAATTGAACGCGGTGAAGGCAAGACAAGTGACATCGAGCAGTTAATTGACATTACGCGCTTTGCTGCGCCCGGCAATACCTTTTGCGCACTAGCACCCGGCGCGGTTGAGCCGCTGCAAAGCGCATTGAAATACTTCCTTGTTGATTTTGAGCAACACATTAGCCAAGGATGCTGCCCTTATGAGCAGTCGCCGCAGGGAGGTATCAGTCATGGCTGAGATAATTAGTATTTGCATCGATGGTAAAAATTATAACGTGCCTGCAGGCAATAACTTACTCGCCACCTGCCTCGAGCTTAATATTGATTTAAGCTATTTTTGCTGGCATCCATCACTTGGCAGCGTCGGTTCTTGTCGGCAATGTGCGGTTATTGTCTTTCAAAATGAGTTGGATACTAGAGGTCGATTAGTCATGGCCTGCATGACTCCGCTTAGCGACAACATGATTATTTCCATTAACTCACAAAAAGCTAAGGATTTTCGCGCCACCAACATCGAAGCCTTAATGACCAATCATCCGCACGATTGTCCGGTGTGTGAGGAAGGTGGTGATTGCCATTTGCAAGATATGACGCTGATGTCTGAGCATATAACGCGCCGTTATGAGGGCGAAAAACGCACCCATACAAACCAATACCTAGGTCCGCTAATTAATCACGAAATGAATCGGTGCATTGGTTGCTACCGCTGTGTACGATTTTATCGTGATTATTGCAATGATGACGATTTCAATGTATTCGGTTCCAAAAATCAGGTTTATTTTGGCCGTGCACAATCCGGTATATTGCAAAGCAATTTCAGTGGTAATTTGAGTGAGGTTTGTCCAACGGGTGTTTTTACCGACAAAACATTCAGCGAGCATTACAGCCGAAAGTGGGACCTACAGTCCAGCGCGACCATTTGCCAGCATTGCAGCTTAGGATGCCATACGTACACCGGCTCATACAATAAGCGAGTGCGGCGCATAAGCAATCGCCAGCAACAACAAATCAACGGTGATTTCTTGTGTGACAAAGGACGTTATTCATATCAGTACAATAACAGTGAGCAGCGCATTAGCACGCCAACGCTGCGTAATAAGGCCAATAAAACTCAACAAAGCATCAGTAGTAAGCAAACACTTACTAGCCTCAATAAATGGTTAGTTGAGGCCGATGGCAGCATTGTTGCGTTGGGTTCTAGTCGTAGCAGTATTGAAAATAATTTCGCCATCAAACAATTGTTGCAGCAACATAACAGTAGCGATTTTTATAGCGATAATTCAGCGCAGCAGCTTGCATTGCAGCAACAGCAAATTGATTTTTATCAGCAACAGAAAATAGTACCTTGTTCTTTATCAGATTTAGAAACATCCGATTGTGTACTGGTGGTCGGCGAGAACCTCGATGTCATTGCGCCGCGACTGGCACTTAGTTTACGCCAAATGGTGCGTAACAAAGGTATTAAACTCGCGGCAAACATTGGCATTGCGCCGTGGATGGATCTGGCCGTTCGTAATGTAACGCAGCAATTAACCTCACCACTATTTATTTTGTCAAATCAGCCCAGTTCACTGGCTGACATCTCCCGCAGCCAGCAAGCAATAACCAATACACAGCAGGTCAATTTATTACAACTAGTTAAGTGCATTCTTAATGGAGAGTTATCTGACAAAAACGAGCAGCAATTGCCATTAGCACAAGAGATTGCCAACTCCCTAAGCCAAGCCACAAATCCGGCGATCATTCATGGCAGCAGTAGCACTGGAAAATCGCAAAGCTTGGTACAAGATATCTATAAACTATTGGCGCTAAAAACAAGCTGTTTAGTACATTACATTTTGCCCAGTGCTAACGCCCTTGCATTAGCGATTATCGCAACAAAATCACATGATCTTGATGCCATGGTCGCTAAAATAAAGCGCCATCCCCCAAAATTGTTATTGATAGTAGAAAGTGATTTATCATGGTTACTAGGTGTGGAGCATGCTCAATCACTTTATCAGCAAACGTTTGAACGCATTGAGCACGTGGTAGTGCTTGATCATTTACTCACCGATACCGCCCAAATGGCCGACTTGCTACTGCCATCGGCCTCCAGTGCTGAGCAACAAGGTTGCTGGCTCAATTCTCAAGGTTTGTTGCAACTATCACAAGCCAACTTACCGCCGCTAGCGCTCAGTCAGCCGAGTTGGTTATGGTGTAAACAGACCAGTCATCTAAGCGATGAACAACAACCTAGCACTCTGCATCATTACCAACAGTTGCTGCAAGATTGCGCCGAGCAATATCCCTTATTACAGACCATTATTGACTACGTACTGCCACCATCAACATTTAAGCAGGCAAGGCAATCTATTCGCGCCTCAGGGCGAACTGCCATTAACGCCAACATCGATGTTAAGGAATATGCACCAAAGACAGACGAATTAACCAACAGTAAATTTTCGATGGAAGGCGTTGCACCATTTAGGCAACAACATACAGAGATACAAACGCCAAGCGGTGCGTATATCTGGCAACCAAAATGGAATTCAGGACAAAGTATTAACAAGGGAAATACGCAGCGTGAAGTTAAGTTATTGAGCATATTCGCGGATAAATCAAATAGCACCCCAAATATCGAAACAGCGACAACTATCAATAATATCGAAGATCTTGCATACGACAATTTACATTTCTCAGAGATGACCATTGTGCCTCTTAACAGTTTTTATGATGACAATGAATTAAGTCATTATTGCCCTTCGTTAAATGAGCTAATGGTTGCTGGTGCGGTGAAGCTCAACCAACAAAGCGCTGATATGCTTGGTTGGCAAGATTCACAGCAAGTCAGCCTTCATGTGAATGATCAAAAAGTTCACGTTACTTGCCATATCGACAAACATTGCAGCGACAATTGCTTATTGCTCGACAAAAAAAACTACCGGCACCTCTCCCAAAGTCCACCAGCCAATGTAGAGACAGACACCGATATTAATGATCAGTCGGGGGCAATAATATGAGTGCCTGGATAAGCCCGTTAATTATATTAGTGCTGTTATTGCTTGCCGGTGCATGGTCAACCTGGTTAGAGCGTCGACTGTTAGCCGTTTGGCAAGACAGATTAGGGCCCAACCGAGTTGGCCCCTTTGGATTGGCGCAGGTGATCAGTGACATGATTAAAATTTTTACTAAAGACGATTGGAACCCACCATTTGTTGATAAACCAGTATTCATTATCGCGCCGATGATTGTCATGATCATGATGTTATTAGGGTTTGCGATTATCCCCTTTGCACCAAACATTCAAATAGCAAAATTTGACCATGGTTTATTATTTTTCTTTGCCATTAGCTCCCTTGCGGTCTATAGCGTGATGCTGGCCGGCTTCTCGTCAAATAGTAAATATGCCTTGCTTGGCGCTATGCGCGCCGCCGCGCAAATGATCAGCTATGAAGTTTTTATGGGGTTGTCGGTCATGGGCGTAGTCATACTTGCCGGCAGCTTTAGCCTCAATGACATAGTGTTGGCGCAAAGCGAATATTGGTTCATTTTAAGCCAACCATTAGGGTTTGTTTTATTTTTAATCGCAGGCGTGGCTGAAAGCCATCGTGCGCCCTTTGATTTACCAGAAGCCGAAACAGAAATCGTCGCGGGTTTTCATACAGAATATTCCAGCATGAAATTTGGCATGTTTTTCATTGCCGAATACCTAGGCGTGATCTTAATTTCAATGATCATTACCACCCTATACTTTGGCGGATGGCAAGGGCCATGGTTGCCGCCATTGCTGTGGTTCTTACTCAAAACTGGATTCTTTGTTTGCTTTTTTATTTTGCTGCGCGCCGCTATCCCGCGTCCAAGATACGATCAATTAATGCGTCTTGGCTGGCAGGTATTACTGCCGTTGTCTTTACTCAATATATTAGCCACCGGCGCATGGCAGCTTTATACCCGTTATCCTTGAAACTGCAGTTTTATTATGAAATACATCCGTGTATTTCACCAAAGGTCGTCGCAAGCGACGCTCAAAATG
>JABSRV010000266.1 GCA_013214905.1 Psychrobium sp.
AATATTAAGCGATTATTGAAAGAGCAAAATGCGGTGCTTATTGCGCATTATTATACGGATCCTGAAATTCAGGCATTAGCAGAAGAAACCGGTGGTTGTGTCTCTGATTCGCTTGAAATGGCACGATTTGGCGCGGAGCATTCCGCCAAAAAGCTTATTGTAGCTGGCGTTAAATTTATGGGCGAAACTTCTAAAATATTAAGCCCAAATAAGACTGTATTAATGCCAACGCTTGAAGCAACTTGTTCATTAGATATCGGTTGCCCTATTGAAGAGTTCAGCGCCTTTTGCGATCAACATCCCGACCGTACAGTAGTGGTTTACGCTAATACGTCTGCGGCAGTAAAGAAACGAGCAGACTGGATAGTTACCTCTAGCATCGCCCTTGAAATTGTTGAGCATTTAGATGCGCAAGGCAAAAAGATTATTTGGGGGCCAGATCGCCATTTAGGTGGCTACATTCAACGCGAAACCGGCGCTGATATGTTGTTATGGCAAGGCGATTGTATCGTACATGACGAGTTTAAGACCAAAGCATTGTTAGATATGAAGGCGTTATACCCCGACGCTCAAGTTTTAGTACATCCTGAATCACCGCAAGAAATTGTCGAGTTAGCTGATTCAGTAGGTTCTACCAGTCAATTGATAAAAGCGGCGCAAGATTCAGACAAAGAGATGTTTATTGTAGCCACCGATCGCGGTATTTTCTATAAAATGTCACAATTGATGCCGAACAAAAAATTCATTGCTGCGCCAACGGCAGGTGAGGGCGCTACGTGTCGTTCATGTGCTCATTGTCCTTGGATGGCGATGAACGGACTTGCTGCGATAGAAAATGCACTGACTAATCCAAATCCTATCGAGCATGAAATTTTTGTTGATGAGTCGTTACGTGAAGGAGCATTAGTGCCATTACGAAGAATGTTAGATTTTGCTGCGCAATTAAAACTAGAAGTAAAGGGCAACGCTTGATTAGTAGGCACTTAAACGCCAAGGCATTGCTTTAACTAAACGTTTACAATATGATAGCGCCACTTCGACATTGGCTTTGATTGCCGATGCTGAAAAACAAATATGGTGAGTTGTCCGAGTGGCCGAAGGAGCACGCCTGGAAAGCGTGTATACGGTAACGTATCGTGGGTTCGACTCCCACACTCACCGCCACATTAAACCTTTGATTTGTATCGCAAACCAAGCTTACCTCTTATAGCGTGGTCTTGTGGTGGTCTCATTGGAACTGAAAACCCTAACATCTCGCTAACGATAGCGGCCATGTTAGGGGCTTCTTCCTTCATCCATTTCCCATAATGTTCATCAATCATTTTCGTCGTCGTATGTCCAAGTTGATTCGCAATCCATTCTTTTGGAACCCCCTTTGTTAATAGCTGACTCGCATAAGTATGCCGTGAATTATTTGGTGGTCGATACCTTACATTAGCTTTTTTACAAATTGTGGTAAAGAAACGGTCACGATACTGCATATTCGATGGCATTGGCTTACCGCTTCTCGTATTTATCATCATCATGCGCAATCTTTCGATGCGGTACGTTTTGTTATCTTTTTGCAAAATTGAAATTTCCACCGGAGGTAGCATTGATGTCACTGGCATTAATTTTTGTATCACCCATCGTGCTGGTATTAGTAAATCTATATCTCGTGACCGGCTTTCTTCTTTAGGTGTTTTGTAAATCCCATTAACGTTTGCTCGCCTTACTCGTAAACGCCAGTTTGCTTTATCTAAGTCTTCCCACGCAATTCCTAGCAACTCTGACACACTAAGGCCAGTCCAGCATGCCAACTCAAAGCAAAGTATTTCACTGAGGCGATCCGTAGGCACGTTAACTAAGCTGCTGATCTCATCCTGTGTAAATGGATCCGGTGTATCCTTAATAGTTTTAAGGTTATCAATTCTCTCTGTTGGATCCTTCTTTAATACTTCATCTTGATACGCATCACCAAGAACACCACGAACAACTGTCATCATATCGTTGATAGTTTTATTTGAATAAGGTGTTTTATCGTTGTGATTCCAAAGCTCAACATTAATCCAATACTCGATGTCAGACTTTTTAATTTCATCTAGATAAAAGCTCCCCCATTTTGGGCGAATATGATTTTCAGCTTTACTTTTGTATGATCTATACGTTTCTGGTGCGGTTTTAGCTTGTTTGACTGCTAGCCATCTATCTAGACAGTCAGCAAAGAGGTATCGAGCAGGGCGCTTGGAAAACCTAAGGGCTGCCTTACTGTTTGGAAAATGCGAAAGATAGTCAAATATACCTTTATCGATCTCGTTTAATATTGCTGCACGTTTATTTGCAGCAAATTTTAAATTCCTTCTCGATAGGGTCGTCCCTTTCAGTGTTTCGTTTCGCTGCGCACCATGATAATAAAATCTAATACGCATTGAGGTACCTCGAACTTCGACCCCGTCTAAATGATTGTCTTTTATATATTGTTTATACTCAGCTAGCTTTATTATATCCATGTAAAACCCAATCATCTAACGATTCAAAATTATAGAATAATTTCCCATTTGGGGCTTTTCTCCAATGAAAGTTTTCTTCAAGTTTCCCAGCACAAACCATATTTTTCAATGCGCAAGGCGACAAACCTTTGTGGCGTTCGACTACACAAGGCAAAACCCATCCAAGTTTGATATATATATCTGACATAAACCCTCCTGACATTATCATTGTTTTTAGTTGAGATAATTACTTCTCAACCGTACTTGCTCTAAATTACAAAACTTACACCACGAAGAAAGGCCAACTCTGGTATTTTCGTAACGGAAAAACTCAGTATCCGCTGGCATCCATTCTCGGCATTTCCCGCAACGCTTAATTTTTTGCTGTTCTCCAAACTGCACTGTCATTTTTATAGATAAAAGGCACCGAAGTTTACGTTGCGTTGTTTTACCTAACCAAACAGGGCAAAAATAGCCTTTGGAAAGGAAGCTATAATTCATTAAGAAATACTTTTGTCGTAGAAGTATTGGCAACGTTCGATACCAACCAGACAAATCCATCTTGATTTTGTTAAACAATATTTGGCTGCATTGCGCCATTCTTCAGTAGCACTCAAAAACAATCCTTGATGTTCATAGATAACAGCCTTGCGACCAAAGTCTTGTGCTTTATTTCTATCGACAGTCTTAGCTTCAAAATATATGTCTTGTCTAGTCTGTATGCTCATTTCATCACCTCTATCTTTATCGTACCTTTGTGCATTTTTGATTGCTTCATTAGTGATTATTTCTGCTTTAAAACGCAGCAAAATACACATTGAACGATAATAAATATTGAATTTCACTACGCTACCTCGCTCATAAATTGCTAAACGATGTACTTTGCAATAATCATAAAACGGAAGTAAATGCATAGTGTCTCCAGCTAATCCTCATCTATAAATGAATTAGTATCCCGACTAACAACGATATAAACCTGAGTTGGTGTATCGTGCTGTCCGGTCTGCATTGTCCCTAACCAAATCTTTTCAGTGTGATAATTTGAATCGACTTGCTCTAATGCGGACTCAACATAACCTTGTAACGTTGGCGATTCTTTACCAATGGTTTCTAACAGTTGTTCAAAGTCATAATCAGGGTTTTTAAATTCAATCATCATTTCACCACTATTACTTAGAGCGTTCAGCCGACACTTCTTTAGTTCTGCGTTCTGAAAGGAGAAACAAGCCAGCTATCGCAAACAAGGATGCTTCGAACATTTGCAAAGCTAGTAAAACCTCATTGGTTTCTGTTGTTCCATTAATCATTTTCAACAACATGACAAAGAAACAAATTAGAGCGTATTTAGTTTTAGCCATCGTCACTACCTCTTTTCGGTTTTGAGAATCTCTTTAATACTGCTAGTCGCTTATCCTCTAACGCTTGATTAATACCAAACGCCTTAAAGTAATTTTTAGGAAATTCGCTTTTTATCGGATTAGTAAATTTCATATAAAACACTCCCAGTCATCTATTAAGTTGGTGTGGCGGGTAGGGTAGCACTACCCGCCACGGTCCAAACATCGGGTTAACGTTGACCGCCCGATACGGCTTGGAATAGCCCAACGTCAGGCAAATGATTAAACTACCGCTTGAGTAGATAATGCATCGAGTGTTGCCCAATACACCTTCATACATGCGCGTGTATCGGCCAGTGCTGAATGTGCACCATCAAATTCATCAGCGAAAAAGTACTTATATGCATCTTGAAGTTTTGGGGTTTTAATCTTGCCAGGTGTTTTTGCTGGACATTTAACGATTGGTTTAGCTGCAAGCATGGCGCAATGATAATTGTCTTTATTTGCCCATTCCGCCACCATGATTTCGTTAGAATATCGTTTTGCAGCAATTCTAATGATCCGTTGATCAAATGTTCGGTTATAGCTAACTCGGTCGGCACCTTTTTGGAGATCAAGAAAAACGTCTAGTGCAAGTTTCTCAGTAATACCAACGCTGTTGGCATATTCATTGGTGATACCGTGAATATCGCTAGTTACTTTGGGTATTTCCCACCCGTCAGGTTTAATAATTACGTCCATCGAAGCTATTTCTTCGCGGGTTTCTGCATTTGCTAGTATTGCAGCTAGTTGTACTAAATGAGGCTGATTATCGCCACCAGATGGCTCTTTCCATACAGGAAGACCAGTGGTTTCGGTATCAAAAAATAAAATTGTCTTCATTGTCATTCTCCTAAACTACCGCTTGAATTTCATTGAAACCGTT
>JABSRV010000267.1 GCA_013214905.1 Psychrobium sp.
GACCTTGTATAGCGCGTTACTCCGTTGGCCAGAAAAGAGTCGTCATCCCCTAGGTCTCTTTATAGGGGATCTCGTATCACGCGTTACTTCCCAACCTGCTCAAATAGCCATTTCTTAAAGCATTGGGTGGCGGGTGATTTCTTATGTTCAATCAGGTAATAACCTGCATTGGCATCAATAGGCGCAAAGGGACTGACTAAGCGCTTGCGGCTTAACTCATCGGTTATTAGCGCGCATCTTGCCATGGCGATGCCGACACCAGCTTCAGCGGCTGCCATCGCCATGTCGGTGCGATTGAAAAAGTATCCCTGTTTATAATCAATAGCTGTTTGGCGGGCTAATAACCATGACTGCCATTCTTGCCAGCGCTTCGCGTTTGGCCACATCATGGCGTCATGTAACAAGTTGGCATTTTGCCAATGTTCAACGGTTAATTCGCGTGTATCAACCGGCCAATTCAATTGCGCTAAATACTCAGCGCTCATTACCGGTCGCAGTTGCTCTGCAATAAGTAGCTGCGCATCAACATCGATATAAGGCGTTGTGCCGTAGTCTATCGCTAAGTCAAAATCTTTATTTTGATGATCAACTAAGCCACTTTCTGCATAAGTGGTTATCGTAATATCAGGATATTGTTTATAGAAAGACTGAAGGCGAGGTACTAACCATTTAAAGGCAAATGACGGCGTTAGTTTCAAATGCACATGCTGACTCACCACTGGTTGTTGCTTTACTTGTTGCAAAGTTGCGTCAATGGTATCAAATCCAGACTTTAAACCATCACGTAATATTAGGCCTGTTGGCGTTAACTTTATGCCCCGAGAATGTCGCTCAAATAAGGTGACATCTAACATCGACTCTAAGCGTAACATCTGCTGGCTTATAGCACCTGTGGTGATATTGGCCTGTTAGGCGGCTTGGGTAAAACTTGAATACCTTGAGTTTATCTCAAAGGTTAACAAGTGTGATAACAAGGTCGGGTGATATTTCATCTGGCTTAGCCTATAGAATAACTATAACCAGATGTTAATTAATATCGTTGGTTAAGGCGAGTTATTTATTTCACACTGCCCTTAAATATATATAGACCCAAAATCATTGGAATTGCAGTGAAGCTGTCAAGGTTCAAATCGCCTGAGCTTATGTTTTATAAGTGATTGTGATTCGAATCCGCCGACAATAAAACTGCGGTTTCAAGGATAACGGGTATAAGGGGCATTCATGAAAGCAATCGTATTAGGCAGCGGCGTCATTGGGTTAACTAGCGCTTGGTATTTAGCCAAAGCGGGTTATGAAGTGACTGTTGTTGACCGTCAACTGAGCAGCGGTCAAGAAACAAGTTTCGCTAATGCTGGGCAAATATCTTACGGTTATAGCTCGCCTTGGGCTGCGCCAGGTGTGCCGATAAAAGCCATTAAGTGGATGATGCAACGCCATGCTCCACTGGTCATTACTCCCTCATTGTCTACTAGCATGTTGTCGTGGATGGCAAAACTTTCTGTTAACTGCCAACAGCGCCATTATGAAGTGAATAAAAGTCGTATGCTGCGACTTGCCAATTACAGTCGTCAATGTCTGGCGCAGCTAAGACACGACACACAAATAAATTATCAAGGAAGACAACAAGGCACATTGCAGGTTTTTCGTGATGCAAAACAAGTTGATGCTATTGAAAAAGACATGGCATTATTACGCGAAAGTGGCATTGAATATGCGCTGCTAGATCAACAGCAATGTGTCGCGGCAGAGCCTGCGCTAGCCAGAGTTAAGGATAAAATTGTAGGCGGTTTACGCTTGCCTCAAGATGAAACAGGGGACTGCGCGTTATTTTGCCAAGCGTTAACGACATTGGCCAAGCAAGCGGGGGTTAAATTTTCATTTGGCACTGATGTGACGGCACTAATTAAAGAGGGTGACAAAATACGTTATGTGCAAACCAGTGCCGGTAAGCTGTACGCCGACAAAGTTGTGGTTGCTTTGGGCTGTTATTCAAATGCCTTACTAAGTCCGCTAGGCATTCATTTACCGGTTTATCCTGTGAAAGGTTATTCGTTAACCATGCCAATCATTGATAAAAGCGCTGCACCGTTATCTACAGTGATGGATGAGACTTATAAGGTGGCGATTACCCGTTTTGACGATCGCATTCGCGTGGCTGGCACGGCGCATTTAACGGGCTTTGATTTGTCGGTGCCAGCGTCGAGAACCAAAACGATTAGCATGGTGGTTAATGATTTGTTTCCGGCGGCGGGTGATTTATCGCAAGCCTCATACTGGAGTGGATTAAGACCAATGACCCCCGATGGCACGCCAATTATTGGAAAAACCAGTATTGAAAATTTGTATCTTAATACAGGGCACGGCACGTTAGGCTGGACCATGGCGTGTGGTTCAGCCAAGTTACTTAGCGATATTATGGCGGGTAAACAAACGGATATTGATAATACGGGTCTTGATTTATCGCGCTATTGAAACCACTAATTCCAGTCACGCGATAGTTCAAGCTAGGCAGGGTAAGGTTATTTACCGCCACCTAAACAATTAGGTGATTGAGGCACTTCGCCGTTGGCTTTTTGCCATTGGGCTGGATCGAACGTATGTTGCGCTAGGGCATGGATAGGCCCCGCTAACTCTTCGCTCAATATTTGATAAACAAGCTGGTGGCGTTTTACTTGACGTAAACCAACAAACTGTTCGCTAACCACTGTCACCTTAAAGTGTGTTTCAGAGTTTGGTGGCACCGAGTGCATGTGTGATTCGTTTTCAACGATTAAGATGCTTGGGCTAAGCGCGCTATTAAGTTTTTGCTCAACCAATTTTTGTACTTTGTTAAACTCTTCCATTACTTATCTTCCTTTGCCGCAAGGCGCTTTTCGATAGCGTCCATTAACGCGCCAGTGATGTCGATATCATAAGCCGCTTCGATTTCTTTTATGCACGTTGGGCTAGTGACATTAATTTCAGTCACCTTGTCGCCAATCACGTCTAAGCCAACAAAGACCAAGCCTTTTTCTTTAAGCTTCGGGCCAATGGCGCGCGCTATTTTCCAATCGGTCTCTGATAAAGGACGAGCTTCACCGCGGCCGCCTGCGGCTAAGTTGCCACGGGTTTCACCTTTAGCCGGAATGCGTGCTAGGCAGTAAGGCATTGGTTCCCCGTCGATAATTAAAATGCGCTTGTCGCCATTGCTGATGTCCGGTACAAACGCTTGAGCCATGGTGTAGTTAGTGCCAAGCTTGGTTAGTGTTTCGATGATAACGCCAACGTTTGCGTCGCCTTCTTTAACGCGAAATATTGACGCGCCGCCCATGCCATCAAGCGGCTTGAGGATGATGTCTTTATGTTTTTGGTAAAACTCACGGATTTTATCTTCACGGCGCGTTACTAAGGTTGGCGGTGTTAAGTCTGCAAACCAAGCAGTGTAAAGTTTTTCGTTACAATCACGCAGGCTTTGCGGTTTGTTAATCACCAACAATCCTTCGTCTTCGGCGCGCTCTAATAAATAGGTGGCGTAGATAAACTCGGTATCAAACGGCGGATCTTTACGCATTAATAATACGTCTAAATCGCTAAGACGAATTTCTTGCTCGTTGCTTAGCTGGTAATAATTGTCTTCATCTTGTTGCACCGACAAATTGCGCACGCGGGCAAAGGTATGTCCGTTATCAAGATATAAATCATTCATCTCAAGGTAATATAATTCATAACCACGAGCTTGCGCGGTCATTAACATGGCAAAACTGCTGTCTTTTTTGATATTAATGTCTTTGATTGGATCCATTAATATGCCGAGTTTAATTGTCATCTTTGTCATACCTTATATTTTGTTTACGTTTAACCCAAATCGCCAAAGCGAGTTTGCAGTGCGCTAATTACTGTTAGACCAGCGGTTTCTGTGCGTAATACGCGCGGGCCAATTAATACTTCGTCAAAACCACTGTTTGACGCGAATTCTATTTCTATATCGGACAATCCGCCCTCGGGGCCGATCACTAATCTTATGCCGTGGTCAGGCGTTGGCAGACTATTGATTGAATATTTTGCCCGTGGGTGTAAATTAAGTTTTAACTCTTCACTAGGCTGCGCTAGCCATTGCTCTAACGGCAATGGTTGATGAATGATTGGCAGCGTATTACGACCGCTTTGCTCGCAAGCACTGATCACTATTTTTCGCCATTGAGTGAGCTTTTTCTCTAAGCGTTCACCGCTTAATTTCACGCCACAGCGCTCGGTAAATAGTGGGGTGATTTCAGTAACGCCTAATTCAACGGCCTTTTGAATGGTCAACTCCATTTTGTCGCCGCGAGAAACGCCTTGCCCTAAATGAATTTTTAATGGCGATTCAACATCGATATCTAAATATTCGGTGATCCTAGCAACTACTCTTTTTTTACCCGACTCAATTAGCTGAGCGGGATATTCACCGCCCTGACCATTAAATAAAATGATGCCAGCGTCTACCCCTAAACGTAAAACGCGACCAACGTGATTGCTCGCGTCACTTTCTAAGGTGATGTCTTGCTGGGGCGCTAACGCACCGGAATGAAAAATACGGGGGATTCTCATAGAGCCTGCTGATTAAATTTTTTACTAGTATAAAGTCTATTTGGTAGCGGGAGTAAATAATTCAAGCTTTGTTACAAAATAATAATGAAATAAATGCGGCGCTCGGTTATCTTGTAGGCCATTTTTCCCACTTTTAGGAATTGCAATGAACT
>JABSRV010000268.1 GCA_013214905.1 Psychrobium sp.
CCAACGGCGAAACCATTATTAACATCGCTGAAATATACATCAAGCAGAGGTCTGTCTAGCTCTGGCATTTGCTGTAAAAGTTGCCATTGCTGCCCACCATCAACGGTCTTAATAATAGTTGCGTCATGACCAACCGCCCAACCGTGATTATTATCAATGAAGAAAGCACTAGTGAGCAGAACATTAGTTGGTACCGTGACTTGCACCCAATTATTGTCAACAAATGACAATACATGGCCACGTTCACCTATCGCAATAAGCGTATTATCAGTGCCAACACTTGGTGCGCCAAAGCCCATGATAGGGAATTGACTAGCTAACTTAGCTGTTTCAGAAAAAGACTGCTGTTTATCCTTAGACAGAGCTTTGTCAACACTAATCGCGACAGGGCTAGTCATTAGACCTGTTATCAAACATGGAATTAGTAGTAACTTTGTTTTAAACAACTTTTTTTCCTCTCATTAAAAGCAAGGCCGGCATATAGCCGACCTTGATGTTGCATCATATTATCAATGATTGATTCTATCTACCTGCACGACGCAAGGCTGATGAAGTAAATTGCTTATCTTTAAGATTCGCATCAAAGTTATACATCTTTCCGTTATTATCTAGGCCTTGCACCAAGTAACGTCTTGCTTGTAAATCATGGAACACTTCAAGTGTAGACCATGACGCAGGCAATTCGTAATAGTTAAGCTCGTGTGCCATCGCTACGCGATAAAGCTCATCACGGTTATCATAGATATCCGCAATCGATACCTGCCAATTATCTTCGTCGATGAAGAAAACGCGTTTTTTGTACGTATGACGCATGCCTTCTTTAAGTGTCGCTTCAACTTGCCATACACGATGCTTCTCATAACGTACATAGTCTTGGTTGATATGACCAGGTTTGATTAAATCATCATAATCAAGCCCTTTTGCATGCAATTTATACGAGTTATAAGGAATAAAGATTTCTTTTTTACCCACTAATTTCCAGTTATAACGCGATGGTGAACCGTTATACATATCGAAATCATCGGTAGTACGCAGACCATCGGTCGCTGTACCTGGCGTATCAAATGCAACATTTGGCGCACGACGTACACGGCGTTGACCACTGTTATATGTCCAAGCCTTACGAGGTTCGTCATCTTGATTCAATGTTTCATGCACCAACAATGCAGTACCCGCTAAGCGTGCAGGCTGAGTAATGATTTGCTTGAATTTAAAGATAACATTATCTTCATTAAGCTGTTTTGCCGTTAGGCCTGGTTTGGTGTATGCAAATTTGATGCTATTCTTCATTTCCATCAAGGTGTAATCGCCAGACGCAGTAGGCGCTGCTTGAGCAAACGTCGTATCAACACTTACACCGCGAAAACGAGTGATGTGATTCCAAATAACTTCTAAGCCACTTTTTGGGATTGGGAATGGAATACCCATCACCGCATTTTCAATGCCGTTGCCGCCTAAGATAAGCTTGGCTTTAGTGGCATTGTCAGCAATCGCCGAATACACAGTTTCAGGCATTGACGCGCTGCGGCGCGTTGGGTAAACATTCATTTTGAACGACTTAGGATACGTCGAAAACATCTTAACTTGACCAGGTGTTAAGAACGCTTTGTACTCATCTAAATTTGCATTAGTGATGGTAAATGATACCGCGTCAGTGCTAAACGGATCAGCATGATGGTCGCCCTTTTTATAACCCGCAACAGGTGATGTAATACCACCTGTCCAAGCTGGGATTGAACCATCTTTGTTACCAGCACGCTCTGCGCCAACTGGTGTTAATTCAGTTTTAAGTTTTGCGGCTTCTGCAATTGTCACTTCCGCCATCGCCATTTGCGAGGCTAACGCCAACGAAATAGCGGTGATTAGGGGTAATTTTTTCATGTTTTTAGGCACCCTTTAAATTGAGTATTTAATGCTAATTGAAACGAAATCTTTGTCTGCCATGGCGTTAGTTGAACCAATGCCACCCCAGAATGCGTTGTAGCCAACGGTTGCAGACCAACGGTTTTGATAATCAAAACTAATCGATGCGCCAATAGATTTAGTATCTTCGGTAAATAAGAAAATAGGATCTGGCGTTGTGCCTTTCACGTCATGTGAAAAGATAAACTTAGCCGATGCATTCACACCAGACATTACGTTGTTATAGTCTGCTTTAGCGACAAAACGATAACCCCACGCAAAATCTGTTGGAAAAGGGTTTGTTTCTGGGCCGTTATGCAAGACTTGGATAATAGACGCTAGCGGTGGGTTACCACCAGAGCGACCGGTACCTGGACCGTTTAGACGCAATACATCTTCTGCTGGCATATCGTGAATTTTAATCGCGCCAAATTCAGCAAACAACGTTAGGTTATCTGCCCCTAGCGTTGGACCAAACAAATGCGCTAAATTAAACTGAATTTGCGTGCTATCACGCAATATAAAACCGTCTGCGATGACACCAGGTGCTACGCGATTATTAGGACCAAAGTCACCGGTCATTTGAGAAACGCCATCAAGTTCTAACTTAAGGCCAGCATTGGCAAGCTGTTGCGGCATTCCAGCAAATAACAATTCAACGTCATCAATTTGCAACGGTTCATCTTGACGGTGAGTAATTTCACCAGCAAACGAGGTTTCACCAAGTGTGGTATTAAAGCTTAAGCCGTAAAGTTTAATATCTTCAGGGTAAACGATCATCGCTTTAGTAAAGGTATCTAATTTATTTAGCGTATCGTAATTAATTTCGCCCGCTGGCGTTGCAGCCAATTCATCTAAATCGTGTTTAATAGCCTTGGTTGAGAAATTTGACGTTTGTCCGGAAATAATTGGACGACGACTGTGGTATTTCATGTGGTATAACGCCACTTCGGCATTATCAAATTCATAACCAAATCTTATACCATATTGGCCACCATCTTTTGGATCAGTATCCGGCGATTTTAGTGCGACTTTAGTTGGGTATGCAAGCATTGCGGTGCCTAGCGCTGCAGCAATTTGGTCGCTATTCAAACCACCAGTCTTCAAATTACGTGCAGATGCTGCTAGCTGTTCCATTTCTGAGATGATGAAATCACCATCCATATCAGGATTACTATTAAAGCCTAATTGAATAGCGTGATATTGACCACCCGCACTAACAAAGTCGTTCGAGGCAAAATAAGTACCGCCAGCGGGAACAACCGTGCCCTTCCACTCGTATTGATAATAAGCTTCAAGAGACATACGTTCTGTTAAACCAACCGATACCCATGCCATGCCTTGTGGGATAAAGACTTCTTTAAGTTCTGCACCAGGCGCACGTAAACGACCTAAGTCAACCGCGTTAATACTTGCGATACCGTGTGAGATAATGGCACTTTCACCCCAGCTGATCACTTGTTGTCCAATGCGAAAAGAGACTGGCGTCTCTCCGAAATCAAAATCAGCGGTTAAGTAAGCATCTAATAAACGGATATCTGAACAATAAAGATCATTAGCGTCTTGGTCACGACAAACATCGATGTTTCTCGCTGAACCATAATTATCACCAATGACACCATTAGCGACTGATGGTCTGCCGATGCCAAGCTCGCGCTGATAGTCTAAGCCGCCATCCATCGCGAAATCGTGAAAATACATGCCACGAACGAAAATACCAAAATTTTCATAACGTAAATCTAATTCGTGCAAGCCTTTAAAAACTTGACTGAAGGCTTGACCTTTCGACCATGCCAAATTGGCTAAATCGCCATTACTAGAATAAGAACCCTGGGTAGCAAATAATTGATTCGCTTTATATACCGTATTAGTAAACGCTGAATAATTATCCCAGTTCAAGCCATTAGCCGGATTATTAACCTTACCGACTAAGTTATCCAAATCTCGTTCTTCAACACGCCATGATGCGCCAACTGAGAAAGTCGAGTTAAAGCTACCCTCAATATCTCCCCAATTAAAACCAACCGCTGTGGCGTTTGGTACAACCAGCGTAGATAACGCAGCTCCAATACCTACGGCTAATACGGACTTTTTAAATACGTTCATGTAGCTTTTCTCCACTTTCCATTTAGGATTATTTTTATTGTATTCTTTTAGCGCAGCGCGACTAAGAAAATTAGCATTTGTTATTTTTTACAGCAATTGACGCAAGGCTGCAACAGATGTTTTTGGTGGATAATTCAAAGTATTAGCTCAAATAGAGTAAAATATCTAACCGTTGATTTAATTAAAATGATTGCTTGGCTATATTCTGACATGATATGTCGTAAAACGACATTAACCTATTGTTTATAGGTAGTTTATATTTCACAAATCTTTAATCTTTTGTCGCACCATTAATGAACTGGCGTTTAAAGTAATTGCTCTAATTTATTCTTATTAAACTGATAAATTTTCCGTAGTCATCGGTGCTCAGCTCAAATTTCCCGTATATTCCTTCCCGTGTCACAAACGAGCGAAAGTGTTCTGCAGGTAAATCGATTCTTCTATTTAGGCTATCTTTTACCTGAATGGTCTGTACTAAACCCTGATAAAATGGCAGATAGCGCTCATAACTCAACGCCATGTTAAAGTAATATTTTTTCACCAAATCTCCATGTATCTTTCTTTTAATATCGGCTATCGACTGACATGTTTAGTCAATAGCCACACAAAATAATCGCGTAACCTTTAACTATACCCAAAATCATTGGAATTGCAGTGCAGGTTTTCAGTGCCAGACAAAACCTGAGTACCTACATCCGTGTAGGCA
>JABSRV010000269.1 GCA_013214905.1 Psychrobium sp.
GATGGTGAAGGGATCCGAACACCTGATGTTGAATTTGGCACAATTGATATTGACGCTGGCGCCAATTTAAGTGTTGCACAAGCTCGTTTTCCGGTCACATCAGCAGAAGAAATGAAAAACTTTGGTCACTTTGGGCAATTAAGCAATAGCCAAATGAGGCAGTTATTGGCGCAAAGAGTAGGGCAATACGGATCACCTGCTAGTGATTTATCGGGAAATTCATGGCTGTCGGAGTTTCGGCATGCGTTTAACCAACCAGAAGGAATAGCCCAAGAACTAATAACCTTTGGCAATATTACCAATGCCATTGCTATGTATGAAAATTCACAGGTATTCGTTAATACACCTTGGAAAAATTTCATCAATGGCAAACTCGGGGCGTTGTCTGTTTCAGCTAAAAGAGGGGCTAAATTGTTTTATACTTCAGTGGAAAAAGGAGGAGCTGCCTGCGTTTCATGCCATACGGGGGATTTTTTCACCGATGAAAAGTTCTATAATTTGGCTATGCCGCAGATTGGTCGGGGTAAAGGCGACGGTGTTGATGGCACCAATGACTTTGGCAGATACCGAGAAACAAAAGTCGACAGCGACAAATTTGCATTTAGAACCCCGACATTACTTAATGTCGAAGTGACAGGTCCCTGGAGTCACGCGGGTGCCTATAACACGCTAGAGGCTGTCGTGAAACATCACTTAAATCCTGAAAACTCTATCATAAATTATGATTGGTCTAGTCTGCCGCCCAATATTCAAGCGCACAATATGATGACCAACACCCGAACTGCGCTCGATAAATTGCAAGGTAATGTTGAAAATCCCTATCGAGTTATCCCAATGTCTGACAATCAAGTGACTGATATAGTGTCTTTCCTTAAATCGCTAACGGATCCTTGTGTTAAAGATCGGGCGTGCTTGTCTAAATGGATACCAGATGCCAGTGATCATAATCCCGACAGCCTGAGACTAAATGGAATCGATAAAGAAGGAAATTTTCTGTAATCACATCAATAAATAATGCGTTGCTAGGTGATGGTCAGGTAAAACTGACCATGCCTTAACCATACAAAACCTAATGCCCAAACCAACCTTGGCCAACTATAGGTGCTATTTGACCCTTAGTGAGTTAGTGGAGATCAGGAAAGAATTTCACACACTCAAAACTACGTTTGGGGTTACTCTTTTATCTTGAATAATTAGGAAGTGGTTAAAGATAAAGTTTTTGAAGTGTTTATTTTAGGTAATGTTCGCTAGAAAACAGCACACCTAGCCGCTAATAAACACATAGCGGCAGGCATTAATCGAACTTGAGGTTACAAGCTCTTTTCAAATTGGGCAAAATCTTCTTTAGTTTCGTCGCTAGCGCCGCCACTTAACTTAGAAAATAGCAGGCCGGCGAGGGTGGCAAGAATAAATCCTGGCACAATCTCATATAAGTCAAACAAGCCGCCGCTTAGCTGTTTCCAGACAACAACGGTAATACCGCCCGCTAAAATTGAAGCTATAGCGCCGACTTTATTGTAGTTATTCCAATATAACGATAATAAAATCATCGGCCCAAACGCTGCGCCAAAACCGGCCCAGGCATAACCCAAGATATTTGATTTAGGATCCTGAGCAATGAGTAGGGCGAGGGCTGCAATGCCAATGACCGCGCAGCGACCAACAAGCATTAACTCTTTATCACTAGCATTTGGGCGAATAAATGGACGGTAAATGTCCTCACTTATCACGCTCGAACTAACCAATAACTGTGAATCCACGGTGCTCATAATAGCCGACAATATCGCGGCAATTAATAAGCCTGCTACCCAAGGATTAAACGCTACCTTGGCTAGAAATATAAAAACGGTTTCAGCGTTTTCTAGTGGCTGTGCATGAAAATATGCCGCGCCAACTAATCCTGTGGCTAATGCCCCAAGCAGTGCTAACACCATCCAACCCATGGCGATGTTCCTTGACGCTGCTACGTCATCTTTGTGTCTAATCGCCATAAAGCGCACTAAGATGTGGGGCTGTCCAAAATAACCAAGTCCCCAAGCAAGCAGTGAAATAAGCGCCATCAGTCCACCCGTAGGCGCGAAATTTAGCATCGATGGTGCCAAGGTTTCACTAATGACTTCGCTGCCGCCTAATTGGAAGTAAACAGAAAAAGGCACGATAATAAGTGCGATTAACATTAATATACCTTGAAAAAAATCGGTCCAACTGACGGCGAAGAAACCACCAACGAAGGTATAAGAAACAATAATGAAGGCGCCAATAAGCAAGGCTACGTGGTAATCAAGGCCGAATACTTTTTCAAATAAGACGGCGCCGCCCACAAGGCCTGACGCTGTATAAAAGGTGAAAAAGACTAAGATGGCTATCGCAGAGACGGTTTTAATATGTCCCTTTTTGTCGTTAAAGCGGTTAGACAAGAATTCTGGCAAGGTTTGTGAATCGTTAGCAAGCTCCGTATAAACGCGCAAGCGTTTGGCAACAACAAGCCAGTTTATGGCAGCGCCAACCACTAAACCAACGCCTATCCATACTTCGCTGGCGCCACTTAAATAGATAGCGCCGGGTAAGCCTAATAACAACCAGCCTGACATGTCGGACGCGCCAACACTAAGAGCTGCAACACTTGGGCTAAGGCTGCGGCCACCTAAAATGTAATCACTGTGGTTATGAGTTTTCTTGTACGCGTAAAATCCTAGACCCAACATCAAGCTTAAATAAGCGATAAAGGTCACTAAAATAGGTATTTCTATGGTCATTGCAACAGCCTTTTATAATTATTATATCTGCCACAATACCTGTTCGGTGACTGAGCGCTTAAACGACTCAATAGCCTTGTTAATTGGTGAGACAATAACCAAATACCCGTTGGCGAACTCTTCTATGGTGCCGTGGTATTTTTCGTTGTCGAAGCTTGTGGCAATAGCCGAGTATTCTAACGTCTTTGGCACTAAATACACGTCATATTTCGTTTTAGCCACTTGATAAATTAAGTGCGCGCTTTTTATGCCTTCAAAATCACATTCTTTAGACCATACAACGTTGGCAGCATTGGCTAGTTGCACGCCATATTGCTTAAGTTCTGCATTTAAATCTGTTAATAAAGGTGCCTGTGCGCTGATGATTGCTGTTTCATCACCATGAGCGCTGTGAGATAGCGCGTGTGCCATTAAATCATTATTATATTCATCTTGATAATTAAAAATATTGAGGCTAAATAAGGTGATAAACAATGACGCCGCAATGGCCATATAGCCAAACTTTGGCGTCAGCACGTTACTTTTTTTAGACGTTTGCTCACTGATTGCATATAGCGAGTCGAGTGCTTGAGATGACATTTTGGGTGCACTATTTTCAAAAAACTGCTGTAACTGTTTATCGTTTTCTAATGCCTGTGCATGCGCCAGTGACAATTGGGGGTCGTTGTCCAATGCGTTTAGGAACGCTGGCTCTTGGCAATGTGGATCTGCCAGCGCTGTTTGCATCAATTGCTCTTTATTCATGAGTTGGTTCCTAGTAGCCATTGCTTTGGGTAAGCAAGTTAGCTAGTTGTTTTTTTGCGCGAAAGAGTCTGGTCATCACTGTGTTTTTATTGAGATTGAGTTCTTTAGCAATCTCATCGCCGCTAAAGCCTAACAGAGACTGCATCACTAAGGGCTCTCTGTATTCCACTGCCAGCATAGCGATGGCTTGGTGCAGCTCTTTATGCTCAATTTGATGGTTAGTGCTGGTCGATTCGTCTTCTATGTGACAATCATCAATGTCTACTAACGATAATTGCTTGCGCTCGAATCGTCTGGCATTTTCGCGCCTTAAAATAGTGATTAACCATGCCTTAGCCGCTTTCACATCTTGTAATTGCTCAATGGCACGCCATGCGCGTAAGAATGTTTCTTGCACGATGTCCTCTGTCACTTGTTTGTCATGCGTCAACCAATATCCATAACGAAATAGATCGCCATGGTATTGTTTCACTAATTGCTCATATAACGCTTTTAATTTGTTATCTCTTTTCAAGACCGTATACCTTGCAAAAAAATTTCATGCATTGTTCTAATCCATCGCTTCACAGTAAATTATGCCGCGCAGCAATGATGCTTGGTGTTGTTTTATTATCCAGTTATTGCGGGTAAAGGGTTGCCAAAGACTTCATTGTCCGCTCTTGGCGTTGCTCAGTAAACGTAGCAACAGCGTGCTTCAGTGGCTTACAATCAATACTTTTGGGTGCGTCTTTGCCATAATTACTGATGGTTAATTGTTGATATAGCTCGCTCATTGCCGGGTCTATATCATTTAACTCTGTAATATTGAGCTGATAACGTCGCATTAACCAAAGCGGCATCAGCCTGCTCACTTGAGCGACATCATTGCTAGCCAAGGCTTGGCGCAATAACTGGTAGTCATAATCGGCGCCAGTGTCTGCTAATGGCATAGCTTGTTGAGCTGACTGTGAGAATGCCAACCGCGGCTTT
>JABSRV010000027.1 GCA_013214905.1 Psychrobium sp.
CCATGGTAAAAACTATTAATATGTTGATTGCGCTTTAGCAACGTTTTTTGAAATTGTTCATCGGCGGCTAAATCGGAATATTGCTCTTGATTGTCTGATTCCATTTTGCCTTTACTACTTTTAGCTTCTTCACCGTCCTCATCGACACTGCGCATTTCAGCCAATACTTCTTGACGGGCGGTGCTGGCCATTTGATCTGCTGTGGCGGCAACGCTGCGATCTTGTGATGATGGGTCGGCAGGCGCTAACGCCGCTCGCTTTATTTGTTGGGCTTTTACCAACGTAGCTTGAGGATCGTTGGGCACTTTAGACGTATCAATGGATACTTCCCCTGACACTGCATATTTCTTGCCGTCAGGCCCTGTCTCATAAGAGTAACTTGGTGAACCGGCATATTGCCCACCCGCGCCTGAATGTGCTCGCTCATGAACTTGCACTTCGATATCGCGCTTTTTTAGCTCATCAATTTTTTGTTGTTCTTGCTCATCATATTGTTCAGGAGCAGTATCTTTAGTTTGCTGCTCTTTTGAATCTGCTTGCTCTTTTTCTTGTTGCTCTTGCTGTGTAGATTCTTCTTTTGCAGCTTGCTCTGTTTCTTGCGCCGTATTATTGCTTGGCATCTCATAAGTTGGATTATTCGATGCAATGATTTGCTGCGTTTGAACTTTTTCACGCTCACCGGCAACAGCTGGCTCACGGGGCGTTCCTACAACGGCTTCGGTTGCAGGCACAACTGGTCGTTGCGCCGACTCTCTAACAACACTATCGGTTGCTGGATTAGTGGTGACTAAACTGACGTTGGGGTAATTCGTTAAAATATTCATGCGCGGCTCAATTAAACTCGCGTATCAATTAAGCTGCCTAACACTTCATCGGCAGTGGTAATAACTTTTGCAGACGCCATCGCTTGATGTTCGGCGACTTTTAAATTAACGAGCTCCTGACTAATGGGATGACTACTGCTCGAATCAGTGCCTGTTTGACTTGATTGCTCATCAACTTCAGCATTGCTTGCAGCAGGGTTTTGGGTGTAAACACTGGCAAGATTTTGCGCACTTTGATCGGCGCGCTCGGTCGCAGCCTTGAATCCCGCCATGCCGGAATTAAATGCAGATTGTATTTCCATTTGTATTCCCCCAAAACTAAAATGACAGCAATGTTTAATTATTAACCAATTCAATCGTAATTAACAGTTATTTCTACTTAATTGGCCTGATTATACCAACTACATAAAGTAGGTGATCTTATTGTGCTAGGGGAAAACAAACTAGAACAAGGCGCTCGATTGAGTAATAGCTAGCTATTGGGGTTGAGAGCAACACTGTTGCCTACAGGACGTAGGTAAGGTGCGTTAGCAGGACGCGGTAGCCTTATTGTTCATTTTAACCAGCACAAGTGGACAATTATTTAATGTAATTGGTATTTTTGATGCGCTGTAATAAGGCTTCAACAAACTCATCGCTGTGTGAAATAAATGGCGCATGAGACGCTTTATCAAAAATGTATTTCTCACTCTGCGGTGCTAACGCGTCAATATCTTTTATGACCCGCTGACTAACTAGGGAGTCCAAGCGCCCGTACAAACGCAAAAACGGTTGTGTTATTTCACTCAACTGCGATCGTAAATCGACACGGCCTAATAACGCTAAGCCAATGCTTAACGCTTCGGCGCTAGGCATTGGACGCAATTTCAAGACTTTATGCAGATCACGGATATCTTGCTTTGCCGTTTCACTGCCCATGGCTTGTATCGCCAAAAATCGTTGCAAGGTAATCTCAAAGTCGTTTTTTAATTGACTTTGGAACATCTGCAACACATTGGGTTTTATGCCCAGCCACTGTTCGTCTGCGACAAACTTTGGTGAACTCGCCACGGTGATCAATTGTGTTACCTGCGCTGGGTAACTGAGTGCGGCTTGTGTAGCAACTAAGCCTCCCAACGACCAACCCAACCAGATAGCTGGTGTTTGCACCACTTCTATTACTGCATCTACCCAGTCTTGTAAGTCCGTTGATACAGGCATTTGATGACTCTGACCAAACCCAGGTAAATCCACCGCATAAATCGTGAAGTGCTGCGCTAATCTCTCATTCACTTGATGCCAAACACCGCTGTTTAATCCCCAACCATGAATTAATACCAGTGCCGGGCCTTGCCCTGAAATCTCTACACTAATGCGCTTTGCCATGTTATCCCTCAAGCCAATCTATTATTTCCACGCAGTGTATCACTGATATACCCGTGCTACTTGAAAATGCAGGTTTCAGAGTTTCTCAGGTGAGTTAGCACAAGACACATCATTTTAGGAATGCTGATTGTCGGCAACTGCTCCTGCATTGTCGAGAATAACCATTATCTTCAACAAATGCTTTGCATTTGGCCATTTAAATTCCCGCTGAAATCACGCATTTCCAAGTGGCACGGGTATAGACATAAGCTCAGGCAGTTTAAACCTTGACGGTTTTACCTAGAGCGAAAGTGGAACCCTTATGCCAGTGGCATAAGGAAGTCAGCTAAAGCAGTGATGTAGGTACTCAGATTTGTCTGGAACTGAAAATCTGCACTGCAATTCCAATACAATGGGTACATTCCCATTGTATTGATGAAGCGACCAAACGCTATGGCTTTAATTGAACTAAGATCAACTGATGAGATTATTGAGTGCCAATTCACTTCACTATATTCGCCACCTACTTGGCGCCATAGAAACCTGTCGCAATACTCTGCCCCATTGCTGTTTGTTATGTAATAGAAACACAGCGAATTATCGCGATCATTTATGCCTTGTGTGTCGCCAAGATTTACCTTACCCAGATCAACTTTGTTTGGGTTGCGGCGCACCTATCCCTAGCGCAGTTTCTTTTTGCGGCAAGTGTCAACAATCGCCGCCGACGAATATATTGGTCACCGCCAGTAGCTATCACTCACCCAGCAAGGAGCTTATTTCGTCCTTAAAATATCATGGTAATTATCTAGCAGCGCGAGAATTATCACGGCATTTGGCCCGCCGTGTGCAACAATTATTACAGCAACAATTAATCGATAAACCGCAGTTTCTAGTGCCTGTTCCACTGCATTGGCGACGTCAACACGCTCGCGGCTTTAATCAAGCCGCGTTATTGGCTCAAGGCTTGAGCGAGTTTTTAGACATCCCTTTATTACATTGCTGCAAAAGAATTAAAGCGACCACAGCGCAAGCACAGCTTAGCGCTAAACAGCGACAGCATAATTTGGATAACGTTTTCGAATTATCATGCCCTATAAAAGGTGATTGTATTGCGCTTATTGATGACGTATTTACAACGGGTGCGACGATGCAAGAATTGAGCAAAACCATATTGGCGCAACAATCGGTCGAGATTCAATATTGGACCATTGCGCGAACTTTACTCGATTAATATTCATACCCGTGACCATTGGAAATGCGGGAATTTGTAAATGATATACAAGGCGCCTGATTGAGCAATAGCTGGCTATTGGGATTGAGCGCAACGCAGTAGATTGGGCTTTAGAGCGTTACAAAACCTGCATCTTCATTGGTTATGGGTATATGTGCCCTTTAAAGCCCCTATCGCCGCCCTCATATAAGCTATATAATTAGCCTGAGTTCCAGTAATTCGACTTAACTCAGTCGCAACCATTTAGTTACAGCAATATTCGAGGCAGCCGATGATTTCAATCTCAGAACAAGCTCAAAAGCACTTTAGCGAGCTTTTAAGTAATCAACCAGAAAACACAGCGGTACGTGTCTTTGTTGTTAACCCTGGCACTCCAAATGCAGAGTGTGGCGTTTCATACTGCCCTCCAGATGCGTTTGAAGAAACGGATAAAACCTTTCAATACGATGGCTTTTCAGCGGTTGTTGACGAGCAAAGTGTGCCATACCTTGACGAAGCAGAAATTGATTACGTCACCGACAAAATGGGCTCACAATTAACCCTAAAAGCACCTAACGCCAAAATGCGTAAAGTTAATGATGACGCTTCGTTAGTTGATCGTGTTGACTATTTTATTAAATCTGAAATAAATCCAAAATTGGCAAGCCATGGCGGCCAAGTAACATTAATGGAAATTACCGATGATGGCATCGCTATCTTACAATTTGGTGGTGGCTGTAATGGCTGTTCAATGGTTGATGTGACGCTAAAAGAAGGCATTGAAAAAGAAATGTTAGAGCTATTTAGTGGTGAGTTAACCGCCGTTAAAGATATGACTGAGCATCAGTCTGGTGATCATTCTTACTACTAAACACAGTGTTTAGCGCTGCTCTTTGCCGTCCATGGCATCGCAGCATACCGTTCGTCCTGAACATAAAAAGGCCATTACCTTGCGGTAATGGCCTTTTTTATGTCTCAGCTATTTATACCAATTGGTATTAGAACTGATTCATTGTATTGTCTTCACCACCAGCTTTTAGGGCTGCGTCGCCGGCGAAGTATTCTTTATGTGCATCACCAATGTCTGAACCAGCCATGTTCTGATGCTTAACACATGCAATGCCTTGTCTTATTTCTTTACGCTGCACGCCTTCTACATAACCCAACATGCCTTTGTCGCCAAAGTATTCTTTAGCCAAGTTGTCGGTAGACAATGCCGTGGTATGGTAAGTCGGCAAGGTAATTAAGTGATGGAAGATACCCGCTTCACGCGCAGAATCGGCTTGGAAAGTACGAATTTTCTCATCTGCAATAATGGCTAATTCAGTTGTATCGTACTGCTCATCCATTAACTCACCGCGCTCATAAGCAGAAACGTCTTTGCCTTCTTCAGTCATCGTATCAAAAATTTGCTGACGGAAATTCAAAGTCCAGTTAAATGACGGTGAATTGTTATAAACCAATTTTGCATTAGGTACGACTTTACGAATTTCGTTAACCATCGCGCCAATTTGACCAACGTGTGGCTTTTCGGTTTCAATCCATAATAAATCTGCGCCGTTTTGCAATGAAGTAATACAATCTAAGATACAACGTGCTTCACCGGTTCCTTGCTTAAATTGGAACAAGTTACTGGCTAAACGCTTAGGACGTACCAGCTTGCCATCGCGATTTAAGATAACGTCTCCATTTTTAATGTCGCTAGGTGCCACTTCTTCAACGTCTAAGAAGGCATTGTATTGGTCACCCAAATCGCCTGGTTGATTGGTTACCGCAATTTGCTTAGTTAAACCAGCACCTAACGAATCGGTACGTGCAACGATTACACCGTTATCAACACCCAACTCAAGGAAGGCATAACGAACTGCGTTAATTTTTGCTAAGAAGTCAGCATGAGGAACGGTTACCTTGCCATCTTGGTGACCACATTGTTTTTCGTCAGATACTTGGTTTTCAAGTTGTATACAACAAGCGCCCGCTTCAATCATGCGTTTTGCTAATAAATAAGTCGCTTCTGCGTTACCGAAACCAGCATCAATGTCTGCAATGATCGGCACAATGTGTGTCACGTAATTATCAATCTTGTCTTGTACGCTAGCAGCTGCGCTTGAGTCACCCACTTTACGTGCTTTGTCTAAATCTGAGAATAAACCACCTAACTCACGCGCATCGGCTTGACGCAAGAATGTGTAAAGCTCTTCGATTAACGCAGAAACAGAGGTTTTCTCATGCATAGATTGATCAGGTAACGGACCAAAGTCAGAACGTAGCGCTGCAACCATCCAACCAGATAAGTACAAGTAACATCGATCGGTATTTTCAAAATGTTTCTTGATAGAAATCATTTTTTGCTGCCCTACAAAACCATGCCAACAACCTAATGATTGAGTATATTTAGCCGTATCATTATCGTAGTTTTCCATGTCGCGACGCATAATGTCAGCTGTATATTTAGCAATTTCAATGCCTGTTTTGAATTGATTTTGTGCTTTCATACGAGCAACTGATTCTGGATCGATTGCGTCCCATGATTTGCCTTGTACTTGGCAAAGGGTAGTAATGGTGTCGATATCTTGAGTATATTTAGACATAGCAATAATCCTTAACGTTTGATAGATGGTTCACTTGTTTAGCTTGCTTTATTTTTAAGCCTAAGCAGCGAATGCCTAAATACTAGCCTCACAACAGCCATAAGGTTAGTTTATATTTATTATTACCGACATTCACACGGTGAATAACAGAACATTAATTCAACATATAAAACCAATTACTTAACTTAACGCTCGCCACTTCTAATAATAAAAATAACATGAAATATCAACCAGATATATAAAAATGCAAGGCTGACTCATTTAAATGCAATAAATAATCCAGCACTTTCATTACTTTCTATTTTTCAAACACTCATTCGAACCTGTTATATCATTAATTGCTTGAATCCTGTAAATTGGCCTCATCAACGATAATTTGTAAAGGCCATTGTCATGAACATAAATAAAATTGATTTAAATCTTTTGGTCTATTTTGATGTGTTATTGCGCGAAAAAAATGTGACTAGAGCCGCTATTCAACTAAATATTACCCAGCCCGCGATGAGCAATGGTTTGAAGAGGCTACGTAATCTGTTCAACGATCCTATCTTGGTCAGAACATCTGATGGCATGACACCAACAGAACGCGCCCAAGGCCTAGCGCCGGTGATCCGAAAAATATTATTGGAATTAGAAGAAGCGTTGCAAAGTGAAGATAGCTTTAATGCCACCACTAGCGAGCGCGTATTTAGAATCATGGCTAGCGATTATGCGTCATCCACGCTTATTCCACGTTTGTTAAGCAATATCAGCAAAATGGCGCCTAACATTAGCCTAGACATCATGACTCCCAGCGACATAAATTTTCATGACGTAGAAGAAGGTAAGGTGGATATGGCCATCAACCGCTTTGAAGAATTACCGCAATCTTTTCATCAAAAAACCTTATGGTGGGATACCTTTACCTGTTTACTTAGCGCGGATAATCCGAGTGCCAAACGCTTTAGCCTGCAAAGCTATCTCCGCGCCAAACATATTTGGGTATCCAAGACTGGCTTTGGTGTGGGTGTTGGTATGGATCCAAAAGATGTGCAAAAATTGGGTTGGGTTGATGAAGCGCTGGCCAAAATTGGCGAGCAACGCAGCATTAAAGTATTTACCAGAAACTACAACGTAGCCATTCAACTTGCCCAGCAAGATCAATTGATTGCAACACTGCCAAGCAAGGCGGCGGCGCGTTTTGAACACGACTCACTATATAGCTGCTTACCCCCTCCTTTTGACATTCCACCTATTGAGTTAAAAATGATTTGGAGCCCTTTATTACATCACGATGCCAGTCATATTTGGTTTCGCCAACAAGTATTGGAAGCGGCACAAATGTGTTAAATCAAAAGGTTGGCTGCAAAGCCAATTAGGCGTATGCTTAATATTCATTCACTACTCTTGAGAACATCATGTTAAAAACAGTTGGCACATTTTTTATCATCGGTTTATGCCTTATCAGCTATAGTCATGCCCAGAGTGGTGACGTATTACAACAAAACGTCGATATGTCCGTCATCACATCCATCGATAAAATATTAAACAACCCCAACAACTATTTAAGCTCAGCAGTTACCATTGAGGGAACCGTTGTTGCGGTCTGCAAAAAAAGAGGCTGTTGGGCCGAAGTTGCTACCGCCAATGGTAATAAAATACGAGTAAAAGTGAAAGATGGAGTCATTGTCATTCCTATGAGCGCTCGTGGAAAAACAGCTTTTGTCACTGGTCTATTAACCCCTTTAACGTTAACCAAACAACAAGCGGTCTTACATCTAGAGCATATGGCTAAAGACGCTGGGCAATCTTTCGATCGCAATAGCGTGACAGGGCCATTAACTATCTATCAACTGCGAGCTAGCGCAATAAAAATCACTGAAAAAGGGTAAACAACACTCGCTTTTTTGTCGGTTTTGAGTATATTGACCCATTTAATTATCAAACGACATTACATGACTGAAGAGCAATTTTGGCAATTGGTTAGCGCAACAGATTTACACGCTGACTCAGACACTTTAGCCGCCGAGTTAACCGACAAACTAACCCCTCTAACGGACGAGGAGTTAGCCGCGTTCGACAAAAACTTTAATCTTAGAATGCGTGATTCTTATACGTGGGATCTTTGGGGCGCCGCATTTGTCATTTCAGGCTGTAACAGTGAATATGCTTTTGCAGAGTTTCGATGTTGGCTAATATCTCGCGGACAAGAAGCATATTACGATAGTCTTAAAAACCCTGACTCTATAGCTAGCCTATATATCGGGCAAGACAAAGAAGGATATGCCGACCCTTATCTAGATGAATACGACTTAATTGCCGGTCAAATATTTGAAGGCCGACATGAAGGTGAATTACCTTATGTCTTATCAGGTCAAAACCAACCGCAAGGCAAACGCTTTAAAGATAAAACAAAAGTACTAAAAGCAAGTTATCCTAAATTGTTTGAACTGTACTGGGCTAGTCATCTTTAGTCGTTAGTAACGCACTCTTTAAACGAGATTTTACTAGAAATAATACCCGATCAAATTGAGTAGCCGACAAATTTAGCTCTGCGCAAATCACTATTTTGTCTCGCTGCTCTATAAAGTAATGTTGTAAAATCATCATGTCTAGCGGCGCCGATAAATTAGCGATTGTTTGAGTAAGAAAATCCTTGTCCTGTACCGCAACCAATACATCTACCGCTGGTGTCTGCTGACAAAACAGCTCCTCTCTCGCCACCTCGCTAGTTTGACTAAAGATTAGTTGTCGACATTTGATCACTTGAATAATTAAATGGTTAGCAATAATGTAATATTTGAGGGAGTTAGGATTGAGCAGTTGCCCTGCACGGTGTTTGACGATTACCCTGAGCAGGGTTTCTTGAAATACATCCAATCGTGCTTGCTCTTCACTGACTTTATTAGCGATAAAAGTCGTGAGGTAACTAGAAAATCATTGCACTAATTCAGCTTCTGCCTTCAAATCGTTATTCGCTTGATAAAGCCGCGCTAATCACCTCTCTAGAGATCACGCGGCTTGCTCAAGATGCCATACCAATAACAGTTAACTTAAAAACTCCAACGAAAGCCCACCTTGGCATTGATGCCAGGTAATGGTGCTTTATCTTTTAAAAACGAACTATGCACTCTCGCCTCTGTATTGAGTAAATTACTCACTTTCATAAAATAGGTTAGTTTGCCTGTATCCAATAATTGATGCTTATAAATACTCATGTCGAGCAATTCATATGCCGCTGTAGTTCGTTCATTATGTGCCAATTTTTTTGCTTTAGCGTAATGCGTCAGCATGAGATTAAAATGCCATTGTTGGAATTCGACATTTAATTGCGACGAAAAACGAAGTGGTGGAATACGCGGTAAATATCCTCCTTTGTCTAATGAGACATCAACGTAATCAACGAAGCTACTTAAGGTGACATAATCATTGAAAAAATAACTAAGTTGTAATTCGCCACCGATTAAATTGACTCGCTCTTGGCGCGTTAGATAAACCGGTAAGTGACCGTTGTCTAAATCAGCAAAGTCTTGATAAGCAAAATTCTTAACTTCACTGTAAAACACCGAACTGGCAAATACTAGATTGTCACCATTGTAACGCCAGCCTAAATCTAAGGTGTTTGCGTCTTCGCTATGCAACTTATTGTAGAAAGTATCAGGCTTGTTTAACGCTTTATTACCTTGAGTAGCCATATTAAAATAGGCACCAACGTCAAAGGTTGACGTACCTAAATGCTCACCAAATGCAAATAATTCACTGGCGCTTAACGCACGCTGGCTATGATTAAAGTTAACTAATAGTTGCTGCTGATCATTAATATCCCAACTTAACCCCGTCGCCCAACTTAGCGGTGTAAAACTGATCGTGGACAATGTATTGGCCTGCGCTAACATCGGCTGTATTTTAACGTGCTCAATGCGGGCGCCAACATGCCATTCAAGTGTTTTATATTGTCGTTTCTGTGTCGCGAACAACGCGACAGTATCTGTTTTCGTTGCTGGTGAGTTTGCCTCTTCTCCAACCGGCGTCATTTGGCTCGTCTGCCAATGTATTCCGGTAATTCCTTGCCAATCAGCCAACCATCGATGATGTATTTGCGCTTTTATTTCGCTGCTTTTATTGCTAATTTGTGTCGCCACACTAGCATCTTCTATTTCTTGTAGCTGATAATCCGTATGCCCTGCTTTAATGGTTATTTCATCAATAGTCGGCGACGGGGCAAACCACTTCGCTTGTAGTTGTAGTCGTTTTTGCGTTGTTTCAACAAATGGTAATTTTTCATGTCCGTGCTCTGCTTCTTCATGATGATCTTCACCTTCATGTTCTTCATGGCCAATGAGTCCGTATTGTGAATCGGAATATGAAAAAGCACCGCCAATCATAAATTTATCATCGATGTAACTGCTGCCAATCGTGAATCCTTTGCTATTAGCCTGGCTGTTTTCTAGTATCCCTGTCACTTCGTCATGCTCTTCGTGCTCGTCATGCTCTTCATGCTCTTCATGCTCGTCATGCTCCAAATGGGCATTGCCTGGAATTTTAGTTTCCTTGGCGTCACGTGCGAATGCATCAACATAATAAGCAATCTTGCCTGCACTTGTTTGCAGACTAAACGCGACATTTTTCCCTTTATCAACGGAGCTTAAACTGGCAGATATTTCAGCTGATGTCTCGGGCACCAATTCCACCGGAATGCTTTTATCAATCACATTGACCACACCACCAATAGCACCACTACCGTGTAATAACGTGGCGGGACCACGTAATATTTCAATTTGTAATGCGTTGCTTGAATCACCACTCACTTGATGGTCAGGTGCGCTGCGTGAGGCGTCACCACCATCTAAACCATTTTGCATCACCTTAACTCTTGGCCCGTCTAAACCGCGAATAATAGGACTCGACGCGCTAGGGCCGAAATAACTGGCATGAATACCAGGATTAAACTTAAGTGTTTCACCCAGACTGCTAGATTGCATCATGTCTAACTGCTCGCGCTCAATCAGCGTTGAAGATACCAATGAATCGAGATCACTACGCAGTAAATGACGTTGTGCTTTAACAACAATCACCTCAACTGCCAAAGTGGTAGTGCTCTTTGCGTCTTCGTTAGTTTTTTGCTTGCTAACTTGTGCCGCTGCATCAGTAGTTACAAATAATAGTGCGCTAATAATAGCCATGGATATTTTAGATTTAGAAAACAATTTGACCGCCCATTCGATAACGTTATAACATAACAATTGACGCTTATGTTACATTATAACATTACATTGTCCAGCGCTTATTTTAATGGCGTAATACGCACGTGGACAGTTCATTATGAATCACCGTTTCTTAAAAATGTAATAGGGGTCAAATTTCTGCCATGTACAAAATGAACTTATCGCCGTAAACGTAGCGATTTATCGCTACACGGGGTATTATCTTGCCTACTAAATAAAAAATACGTCAAGGAATAGCACAGTGACTAGCCCTAAGAAAAAGAAGACAACTTCTATGCAAATTAATCTCAATATATCAGCACACTACGATGTAGTTGTGATCGGTACCGGTCCTGGTGGTGAAGGCGCTGCGATGGGAATATGTAAGCAGGGCAAAAGTGTTGCTGTTGTCGAACGATATGAATCGGTCGGTGGTGGTTGTACTCACTGGGGCACTATTCCTTCGAAGGCTTTACGTCACTCTGTATCACGTTTAGTCGAATTCAAACGCAGTGGTTTTGACGTTGACAGTGATCTAAGCAAAAAAGTAACTTTCCAAAGCATCCTTAAACACACGGAGCGAGTGATTAAAGATCAGGTGAAATTACGCCAAGGATTTTATCTACGTAATAATTGCCCTGTGTATAGCGGTGATGCAAAGTTCGTTGACCAAAACATTATTGAAATCGTTAATAAAAACGGCGATAAAGAATATATTCGCGGCGAGCAAATAGTCATTGCTACCGGCTCTCGTCCATATCACCCCGCTGATGTTAACTTTAACAGCAAACACATTTACGATAGCGACACCATTTTATCACTGGATCACCAACCAAAAAGCATCATCATTTATGGTGCTGGCGTTATTGGTTCTGAATATGCCTCGATTTTTAGAGGCCTTGGTGTACGCGTCGATTTAATCAATACTCGCGACCGCCTATTATCATTCCTTGATACCGAAGTCAGTGATTCATTGTCTTACCATTTTTGGAACAATGGCGTTGTGATCCGTCACAGTGAGTCTTATTCAAAAATTGAAGAGACCGAAAATGGTGTGGTTGTGCACCTAGAGTCTGGTAAAAAGATGCGCGCCGATTGCTTGTTATTTGCCAACGGTCGTACCGGTAATACTAGCTCATTAAACCTAGCAGCCATTGGCTTAAGCGCTAATTCTCGTGGTCAGGTAGATGTTAACGAGCATTATCAAACTTCTGTCGACAACGTTTATGCGGTGGGAGATGTGATTGGTTACCCATCACTAGCTAGCGCCGCTTATGATCAAGGTCGTATCGCTGCTAAAGCAATGATTAGTGGCAACAATGAAGGCTCGTTAATCCATGATATTCCGACTGGAATCTACACCATTCCAGAGATAAGCTCAGTGGGTAAAACAGAGCAAGAATTAACGGAACAAAAAGTACCGTACGAAGTAGGCCGCGCACAATTTAAACACCTTGCACGTGCACAAATTAGTGGCATCGAAATCGGTTTCTTAAAACTATTATTCCATCGTGATACCAAACAAATTTTAGGTATTCATTGTTTTGGCGAACGTAGCTCTGAGATCGTGCATATCGGACAAGCCATCATGGAGCAAAAAGGCGAAGGCAATAACATCGAATACTTTGTTAATACTACCTTCAACTACCCAACGATGGCGGAAGCCTATCGTGTGGCAGCGCTTAACGGCTTAAATCGTCTGTTTTAACTGATGTTTATATAACTGCTCTTTTCAATCCTAGATCAGAGCAGTTTATTAAAATGTAATTTTCCCGCGCATATAATCAATAGCATGGCCGATTAAGGTCACTCGCTGACCATTCATTTGACAACTAACCTTGCCACTTCGCGCCGACAACTGTGTCGCATGTAACGTCTCGCGTTGCAATTTTACGCTCCAATAGGGTGCCAATTCACAATGAGCCGAGCCCGTCACCGGATCTTCATTAACCAATAACTTTGGAAAGAAACATCGACTGACAAAGTCAACATCATCACCCGGTGCAGTCACTACAACACCGCGTAAATCTAAGTTTAGCCATTGCGATAAGTCGGGCTTAAGATTGCGCAATTGCCCTTCATTTTCTAACACCACAATATAATCAAATGCGGCCATCACTACTTGCGCTGGCACACCTAAGCCAGCAAGCAGTGCTGGCGGCGGCGTCACAGATTTGGGCATAGTGGCAGGAAAGTCGATGCTATACCCGTCTACTGTTTTTTCTACCACCAATAAACCACTGCGCGTATCAAACTCAATACATAGTTTATCGTAACCAAGGTGTTGAAAAAGTACATGTGCGGCGGCTAATGTCGCATGACCACAAAGATCCACTTCTTGTGCGGGGGTAAACCAACGTAGAGAAAAACCCGTTGCTGTTGGCACAAAAAAAGCGGTTTCCGATAGGTTATTTTCAGTGGCGATTGATTGCATGATGTTATCGGGTAACCACACTGTTAACGGAATTACCGCCGCCGGATTACCTGTAAATACAGTTGATGCAAATGCATCAACTTGATAAATATCTAATGTCGTCAAAATTCATTCCTTATTACGGCTAATGCGCTGCTTATAACCGTTAAACGATGTGAATAACTCAAGGTGTGATTGCAATGAAAAGCCATCTTCGCGCTTTTCATACTCCGTTATCCAATCACACAACATCGGTAAATTTTCATCCTGCAACGTTTTTGACGGGTATTTATGTGGCTCCCAAGGTCTATTTTTAGCATTGACAATGCAATCTTCAATGCTTAAATCTATAAATATCATCTGCGTAATATGTGGCAGTAGTTGCGCTAACAAATCGCTATAACACCCTTCAATGACCCATTGTTTATTCGCCTCAATAAAGGGGGTCATCATTGCCATGCTGTCAGTCAGAGTTCGGCGCCGCGGCGGCGAACTGGGTAACCAAGCGATCGTATCGAGATCGAGGTGGCTTATTTTGAATTGCTGACACATACCGCGTGCCATGGTTGACTTTCCGGAGCCGGAATTACCAAAAATAATTGTTCGCATGCACATCCACATCAAAGAATAGTTGCTTAGCACGATAGCATTTTTATGAGGTTTTTAACTAGGTAATGTTAATATCGAATGCTAAGCAAGGCGGGATTCAGTCTCGTTTACTGGCGCACTTAATGCAGTGATTGGTGAAGGGTAAGACCTTCAAGCGCTCTATATTGATCAACTCGCCGCAATCATCGCAATACTCATAATCGCCTTCTTTCATGCGGTGCAAGGCAAGGTTAACCAATTGCAATTCACGACGCACCTCGTTGCCTAGCGCATCCAATACTTCGTCGTTTTCACGCTCTTGCGCTTGCTCAGACCAATCGGTATTAGCTTCTTTGGTCACGGTTTCTTTAATACTAGCTAATTTGTCGGTCATGCTTTGCTGCATCGTTAACAATTGCTGATGAATAATATCTAAATTTTTAACACTACTACCCATTACCTGTCTCCCTAAAAAATGACACCAAGTGTCATATTAGATAAGTATAGTAGAGATAAACGATGAGCAACTTATTTACATAAGTCTTTTATTTTATGATCTTATACCAAGGTAGTTTAAGATCACCACAGACCACAAAGTTGGGATTAGACAGCGTATCACGCTTATTATAGGTTAATGTGTTGAGCGACATGTCGATTATATTGCCACCAGCTTCCTGTAAAATACAATGTGCGGCGCCTGTATCCCATTCTCCTGTGGGGCCAATGCGCATGTAAAAGTCAGCGCCGCCTTGCGCGACCAAGCACGCTTTTAATGTTGCACTGCCCATAGCAACCAGCTGATATTCAAACTCGTTTGAAACACGTGACAAAATCGTCTCTTTGGCTTGGCGTAAACTCACCGCAATAGTGATGTGTTTATTTTGTTTAGTTTTCACTGAAATTTTCGTCAGGCCATCATCGTCTCGACGATATGCACCGTTGCCTTGGCTAGCCAAATAACAACGATCATGAATTGGGGCATAAATAACGCCCAATACTGGCTGGTGATTATCAATCAAGGCAATAGCCACTGCAAAATCGTCACTGCCAGCAACAAACTCTTGCGTACCATCTAATGGGTCAATTAACCAATATTTTTGATAACTGTGCCTGAGTTCCAACGGAATTTCATCACTTTCTTCGGAGACAATTGGAATATCAGGGGTTAATAACGCAAGAGCTGCGCAAATAATATCATTGGCGGCATAATCAGCGCTGGTGACCGGAGATTGATCGTTTTTGGTGTAAGTGGTGAATTCACCCTGCGTGTAAATACGGCGAATTTCAGCCCCCGCCTCTCGAGCCAGCTTTTCCACAGCTAAAGTTAATTCACTAACGCTCATATCACTTCCACCTTATTAATTATTGCTCTTTGCTAGGCCAGCACTTTTTAGTTAAGTGCTTTTAGCTAATTGCTTTCTTAGCCAGTACTTTCTTAGCCAACAACAGCGCTGCAACACATCGTGCGTCATTAAAGTCATCATGCTCTAACAACTGATCACTATCGCCTAATGACCAGTTAATGACGTCTAGCGGCTCTGGCTCGTCACCTTGCAATTTTTCAGCGTATAACTCACTAGCCAAAAATATATGCATGCTTGAACCAAAATACGTTGGCGCCATGGCTAACGATTTTAAAGCGACGAATTGCTTGGCACCATAACCAATTTCTTCTTTGAGTTCACGATTTGCCGCTTCAATTGGACTTTCGCCTGGATCAATCAGGCCCTTAGGAAATCCTAGCTCATAACTGTGCGTGCCGCAGCAATATTCATTAATTAATAACATGGTATTGTCATCTAACATAGGTACAACCATCACAGCGCCGTGACCACCGCCCTTCATGCGCTCATAATCACGCTCAACACCATTAGAAAAACGCAACTTAACCTGCTCGATGGCAAAAAATCGGCTTTTGGCACAAATTTCACTGGATAATATTTGTGGTAACTCGCGTTTTTTAGTCATCTTTAATCCTACACATTGGTTTATCTTAATAGGGCAAAGATTAAAGTCTTTGCTGATACGCTATACGGTAACGCCCTTGAGCATCTGGGCGACCTGTAAAGCTAAGCAAGTTGGTAAAATCTTTAGGGGCATTCGCTGGAGGCAATATGCTGCCTTGCACGTTTAAGCGACGAGACTTATCAATCACCACTTTAGTATCAATGCCCAGACTATTGGTTGCGGGTTTAAGTAAGGCAACAACACTGCCGTTATCACAGCTTAATTTCACATTGGCTTGAGTGACGGGCACTTGGCCAAAATCACTGGCAATATTACCTTGGGTTAATTGCAAGTCACCAATGAGTGAGTCACACCAAGGCTGCGCTTGTACGTAGTTTTTCACTGTTAAATTTAAACGGCCACTAGCCTTTAAACCATAGGGTAATGGTGATATTGCCGCCAATGAAGCAACGTCAGCTCGCAGCGTTAAATTATCTATAGATAGCTGTTGATCAATAAAGCTGAGGCGTCCTTTGCCTTGAATATCGCTGCGCCGGCTACCCACTTTAGCGTCTATAACCACCGCACCGTGAAATAAGCTCCAGAAGGACAGATCCCAACGCACTTTCTCTAACGTTAATCCACTAACGTTTAGCCTGCTAACCTCCCCCTGCCATACGCTGCCACTAACTACCCCTAATGAAACCGCTTTAGGCAACGCCTGACCACTTAGTTTTGGTGCATAATGCACTGCAATATTCGCTGGAAGATACGCCAGCAAAAAGCCCAAATATATACATATTGCCAACAGGCTATATTTAATTATTTTCATCATGATTTATTGGCTCACCAGCAATCTAACTTTAACAAAACCGCTTTCGTTTTCACGGCGAAAGTCTGCTACATCAACGGTTAAACCATGCTGTAACTGCAATGTTTGTAACCATTGCAACATCACCGAAAATTGCACGTGATCTACCATCACTTGCAGCTTGTTATTTTTCGGCTGTATGCGATTCACCGTTAATTTATAACGAGCGGCGCTGGTATTTATTATCTGACTTACCGAGCGATTGCGGGCGGCTGGTTTAACACCATTGGCGCCACGTAATATTACTATTTTAGCGGCATTCTCTTGCACCCAGCTTAAAAGTTGCGTTTCACGTTTAACGCCTTTTTCGGCCATTTCAAAACGTTGCGCTAACGGTTGAATTAAAAAATAATAACCAGCGGCTATTACCATCATGCCTGCCAGCGCCAGCACTAACTTGCGCCCTCGCGGCTCTAATCCTGCTAACCATTGTTTCATTGTTTTACCTTAATGGTAAACGAGCCGCTTACCTCATTGCCATTGTTGTTCATTGCACCCGTTGTGACCGAATATTTGGTCGAGAGTATCTTTTTGAATTGATCAAACTGCTGATAATCTTCACCGTTTGCTTGCAGTCGTAGCTCGCGGCGACGTAAGTCAAACTTAATATTTTGTGGTTTAACGCTTGGTACTTGTTCAAATGCGCTATTAAGCATGCCAAGCATATCCAATAACAGGCCATCACCTTGGCCACCAGATAGCGAAGTTAGTTGCTCTTGCATTCTTTTCTTTAAGCCGACAATGTGCACCACATTAGGATTTAATTGTCGATAAATTGCCTCGGAACTCTTTTTAAGTGCCAGACGTTGTTGCTCTAATTGATGAACTTGATAAAAACGCTCGCCCAGTACCAATATCAACGCAAACGCAGCAACACACATGACCTTACGCCATATGGAGAAATCACTATTACGCTGCTTATTTTGAGCAAAGTCTTCAATTAATAAATTAATTTTCGACTGCTTAATGCCAAGCGCTAGTTGCTGCATTGGCAACAATAGGGTTTGCTCTTGCCACTCAATATTTTCAACAGATAATCGTTGTTCAATACCATAATCATCGATGGTTAACGATTCTTCATCACTCATTGACAGCTGCTGTAGTACCATTGGCAACCAGGATATATCTACAGTTTGCCCCTTATTGGCACCATGTCGCAACACAACTTCATGCTGTAATTGCAACAAGCTCAAGTGATTTTCGCCGGCAACAGGCAAGGCCAAATAGTCTGGCACCATCAAATTCGTGCTAATGCTTGCATCACTGAGCCACGTTAACCACTGGCTAATTTTGTCTTTACTGCAAACATAAACGCCCTGTTGTTGACCTTCATTTTTTGGATAAACAAAATGCAAGGTCTCAACGTCGCTGCCTAAATCATCTTCTAACATGAATGGAATAGCCGCTAGTGCTTGTCGGCGATTGACCTTTGGCAACTCCACTTCAAAATAGCTAACATCTTGGCCAGGAATTAAGACTTCAACCACATTATTTTTGGCGTGCTGAGTCAATTGCGTCAACTCTTGTGCGTTCTTCAAACAGCCAGACGCAACTACTTCACCTTCTTTGTCAGAGAACAACAGCCATGAAATGGCATATTGTTGCTGGCTTCCTAAGCGGATTATTAATCGTTCGCTCACTCTATATACTCCAACATTTCATTTATTCTATTTTTCCAAACTGACGGGAAACAACGACAAGTTCTTGCTTGGCGTTTCGTTGATAAATACTTTCTACTGTAAAACTACGATCTTGCAAGCTAAAGGTTAATTGCGCCCTAAAGTCATCACTTCGCAGTTCAAATTGTTTTTTATCTTCTGCGCTTAATGTACCCGCGGATTTTACTTCCGGCAGAGCAAAAAAGTCAGCGATATTGGTAAAGCCTTCCTCAGGCCGCGCAGCAATAATTGCCTGCGCATTACTTAAATCTATCTTTTCATTAAACATTGCTACCAAAATATGGGCGTTGTCTGCGCTTATTGTATTAATATTAATACGCTGATTTAGCGCAGGCAAGACACAAAGCAAAGGCCTAATTTTTCGATAAATGGCGGCGGTTACGCCCTCAACTGCCATCAATTCAGTAATGGTAACCATTGAGCTGTTCGCCGCTAAATATGGCACTACCTTACTGGCATAGTTTTCATCTTCCGCGCCCAAACTGCCCGACATTTGGCGGTCATCATCGACCCAATCGCCAATAGTACTAGTGAGCAGCTCCGCCACATAACTTTCTAAGCCGACCGACAACAATAAAATTTCAAATTTATCGCGCTGCGGATTTTTCCCGCCAGGTTGCGCCGGTTTTACCGCCAAGGCATTTATATTAAAACAACTATGCAAGTCTTGGACTTTTCCCGACAACATGCCATCTCCGATAGGAAAGGCTAAACCTTCGCTGGCCCAAAACTGTTTCAAGTGTGTGACTTTTTTGTTGTCTTTATAATCTTGTTCTAATACCTTATAAACTAATTGCTCGCCTGAAAGCGCAGCCCACATGCCTTGTTGGTATGCCTGCTGATTAATACTGCGATTCATTAGTAACTGCAATCGCGAGGTCATACCTGCTGCAATGATCACGATAAGTGCTAGCACTAACATGACTGTAATCAGTGCTATGCCGCGTTGTTTGCCAAAACTTTTGTAGCCTAAGCTCGGCGTTGTATTTCGATAATTTATCATTGACCGCCCGCTACCATAAATTGCCAGCGTATTTCACCGTGCTTTTCAGTGGTTAAGATAACCGCGATACCCCGTGGCAATTTACTGCCCTGCCAATTTTTTTGCCATTTCTTGTTATCAAAATATTCAAATTTAAGATTTTCTACTGATTCTAATAGCGTAGTAACTTGCGGCTCGGTGCCCGTTTCCTGATCAGGATATAAATAATGTAGTCGTTGCAGTTTGTTTTCTTGCAAACGATATCCCACGGCCTGTACTGTGCCTCGAGGAAACATTTGCGCCGGATTACGCCAACCTAATCGGGTAAAGGCAATACCGTCATCATCACTTTCTATCATGCCCTCACCCGCCAATAAAAATGTATCTTGCGGTTCGCCGCCATTGATACGGGTTTTTCTTGCGGTAATTTGCATGATGTCGCGTTGCATAATTTGAAAGGTGCGTTGCATACGGGTGATTTCAGCGACCGATTTTTGTGACAATTCATCGCTGCGTAATACTGAAAATAAAACTTGGGTCGACGCGAGGCCGATAAGACTAAAGATGCCAATGGCAATCATTATTTCAATCAAGGTAAAACCGTGCTGTGTTTTTAACCTCTTCATTTTTTCACCACAAACGACGATAATTCCGCCAACGCAGCGTCGGTATCTTCGCGGTTAAATATACGAATAGTGACCGAACGAAATTTAGCATCTTGAGTTTTTGTAACTTGTTGCTGCCAATACCATGTTGCTACGCCATATTTAATATTACTGCGTTTATTGCCCAGGCTAGGAAATTTTTTATCAAGATGCAATTGGGTTAAATGATTATTGGCAATCCACTGCGCGATATTTTTTTGCTCTATATAACTCAGCGTGCGTATGTGTTCGCTGGCTACATTAACCACCGCCAATGACGCTATTGCAAATACGGCTAACGCAACCATGACCTCAATTAAGGTCATGCCGCGCTGCTTGCTTATCTTGGCGTATGGGCTATTCATCATTTGGCTCTTTAACGCTAATTAGCCCAAGAGAATCGGCGCTTAATAACACCCTATATTGTTGCTGTGACTCGCTTAAGAATCGAAAATTATCACCACTGAGTTTAAATAATACCTTAAATGGGGTGAGCTCGCCGGAAGACAATATTAATAATTGCGGCACATGAGGCTTTTCTTGTTCGTCTAAAACGTCGTCAACTTCGCGCTCGGTAAAAAGCTCATTGGACGAAAAATCTTTCTTGTCGGGTAGCCATTTGAAGCCTTCAACTTCTAACTGCATCACCATATTTTTTAGCGACTGCTTGCCAAAGATAGGATCGTCAACCGCTTGCCAGCGCGTTTCAACTAACTCGACAAAATGATATTTACTATCGCTTATCACCATGCCAAAATCTCGGCCAGACAATACCGCTTGATCAAGCGCCAACTCGGTAAGTGCGGCCATTTTATAGGCACTGCGTTTAAGCTTTTTCTCTGGCCCGTTGCTGTCCATCGTCAATAATACAGTGGTAGCCGCCAGTCCCATTAATAACGCCACCAGCATTAGCTCAATCAGCGTAAACCCCTGCTGCTTTCGCTGACCTTGATAAGCTAAATTATGTGGCATATTAACGGACCTAGGCATTATTTATGAATTGTCTTCGTCTGTTTCGTGCATATTCCAGTTACCAATATCATCATCGGTACCTTCTTCACCGTCTAAGCCGATAGAGAAAATGTCAACCGCACCATTTTCACCCGGGCTTAATAATAAATAAGGATTGCCCCACGGATCGTTAGGTAAACGTCTAATATAACCACCTTCTGGATAGTTATGTGGCATAGGATCGATTGACGGCTTGCTAACCAATGCGTCAAGCCCTTGATCTGTTGTTGGGTAACGACTGCTAGTTAGTTTGTACATTTCCATCGCACTTTCTAGCGTTGAAATGTCGGTAACCACTTTTTGTTGATCTGCTTTCTCTTTATTACCTAAAAGATTAGGAATGATCATCGAGGCCATAATGCCTAAAATAACGATAACGACCATTAGTTCCAATAAGGTAAAACCCGATTCTTTGTTGCGCATCTTGTTCATAATCATCTCTTTAAAAGTCAAAAAATTAGTAAATTAAAATCTGTAGTACTAGGTGATTAACCTAGCGTCCTACTAATGAGTTTAGCGCCAAAATAGGCTGTAAAATAGCAATCACGATGAAAAACACCACGCACGCCATGCTCACCACTATGGCGGGGGTAAACACGCCCAAAGCAATATTAGCGGTGCTTTCAAATTCACGATCTTGATTGTCGGCCGCACGCCCCAGCATTTGCTCTAACTCGCCACTCTTTTCCCCTGACGCAATCATATAGAGCATCATGGGTGGGAATAGTTTCGTTTGCGCCAACGCTGCTCGCAGGCTTGAGCCTTCACGCACGTAATTTGCCGCTTCCAATACCGACTTGCGCATATGCTCATTGGCCAATACTTCAGCCGAAATGCGCATACTTTCAAGCAACGGCACACTTGAGGAGGTTAAAATACTTAAGGTACGAGCAAAACGTGCTGTATTAAGCCCGCGCGCCACTTTGCCCAATACGGGTAAGTGCAGCATTTTACCATGCACGTTCAATTGAAAACTTTTTTTGTTCATTTGCCGCTTGAACAAAAAGATAGCGCCGACTATCAATGCCACAATAATCAATCCATAATCACGAACAAAATCACTTAAAAATATCAACAATCGCGTTGCCCACGGCAATTGTTGTGACATATGTTCAAATTGCTCGATAACCTTTGGCACCACTAATGCCAACAATAACGAGATAACGCCAATCGCTACCAAGGTTAACATTATCGGATAAATCATCGCCTGCATGATTTTACTGCGCATGGCGTGGCGCTGTTCGGTGTAATCTGCTAATCGGTTTAATACAGTGTCTAAGTGACCAGATTTTTCACCAGCTGCGACCATGGCGGTATAAAGTTTCTCAAAAATATCAGGATATTCCGCCATCGAATCAGCCAGGCTATATCCTTCGACAACACGGCTGCGCACAGCCATCACAATAGACTTTATTTTCGCTTGTTCGCATTGCTCTGCTACGGCTTGTAATGATTCTTCTATCGGCAAAGCCGATTGTACTAACGTGGCAAGCTGACGAGTGATTAAGGCTAACTCGGCGGCACTAATTTTTTGCTTTCTTACCAAGCCCATTTTTTTTGAAGTAGCGGTAGCCACCTGCGTAACTTCTAACGGCATCAAGCCTTTCTCACGCAACTGTTGACGTATTTGGCGTGACGAGTCTGCTTCTAACACACCCTTTAGCTGCTTTCCTTCCTTGTCTAATGCTTTATATTCAAATGCTGCCATGCCTATTCTTCTCTGGTCATTTGCAAAGATTTCTTCGCTGATGAAATCACACTCAGTAGTGCGCAATTAATGCGACCATTTTTTTGCGGCGTCTGCACGGCGATGTCTAAGGTTTGATCGTATTCAAATGTTGGCATCGCTATTCTTCTCTGGTCACGCGCAGCACTTCTTCAAGTGTGGTGATGCCCGCAATTACTTTTGAAAGGCCGTCACTGCGAATACCAGGGCTTTGCTCTCTTGCGTAACGCTCGACCTCAAATTCACTGGTGCCGCTGTGGATCATTTCACGCACCGTATCATCAACTTCTAATAATTCATGAATACCAGTACGTCCTTTATAACCAGTGTAATTACACTTTTCACAGCCTTTAGGGCGATAAATATTGGTCGGCGCTGTGCAGCCTAATAAGGCGAGCTCGCTATCATCGGCCAGATGTTCTTCACGGCAATGAACACATAAAGTACGCACCAAACGCTGTGCTAACACACCTAATAAACTTGATGATAATAAGAAGGTTTCAACGCCCATGTCTTGCAAACGTGTGACCGCGCCTACGGCAGTATTGGTGTGCAATGTCGACATCACCAAGTGACCTGTTAAACTCGCTTGCACCGCAATTTGCGCCGTCTCTAAATCACGAATTTCACCAATCATTACCACATCGGGATCTTGTCGTAATATAG
>JABSRV010000270.1 GCA_013214905.1 Psychrobium sp.
CCTGCGGCCATCGTGCTCACACTGTATAAATGCGTATCGCCGCTATCAACATCGGTAAAGGTTGGAGTGCCGCTAACCGCTGCGCCATCTTCATCGGTCGCTAAGTTGCTAACGGTTAATATCGGCGCGTCATTGCTGCCGGTAATGGTCACGGTCACCGTTTCGGTATCCGTGGCGCCATTATTATCGGTCACAGTCACATCAAAGGTTACCGTGGTGGTTACCCCTTGTGCCAGCGCTTGAAAATCAGTTTCAGGATCGTAAGTGTAAACGCCAGTGCTGCTATTAATGCTAACGCTGCCTTGGCCAGCGGCCATGGTGCTGACGCTATAACTGTGCGTATCGCCGCTATCAACATCGGTAAAGGTTGGAGTCCCGCTAACCACTGCGCCATCTTCATTAGCTGCTAAGTTGCTAACGGTTAATATCGGCGCGTCATTGCTGCCGGTAATGGTCACGCTAATCACTTGCGTGGTGTTATCACTGGCGGTGTAGGTGATGGTATCGGTTACACTATCACCTGCGTCTAGGGCTTGCACCGCACTTTGGTCTAAGGTGTATGTCCAGTTACCGCCGCCATCCAGCACAAAACTGCCGTAGCCGTTGCTGCCTGTGGCGCTCGCTTGCGCTGCAAAACTTGGCGTATCATCAGCATCCACATCGCTGATGCTTAAACTTGCTGTGACCGTGACTGCACTATCGTTAATATCGCCCTCGGTCACTACGCCGCTAAAGCTTCCCGCTACTACCGCCAGATCATCGGTGCCAGTTATGCTTACGTTGATCGTTTTACTAGCGGTCCCATCGCTGCTGAACACCGTCAATGTGTCTGTTACTAGCTCGCTCGCGACCAATGCTTGTGTCGCACTTAATGCATTATCAAGCTGGTAGCTCCAATCTCCATTTTCAGATAAAGTAAAACTACCGTAAGTACCGATCAGTTCGCTAGCATCTAAGGTTTGCAATCCATTATGACTGTCAACGTCACTGACAATAATTGTCCCACCCGCAAATTCATCCCCAGTCGTTAAATTATTAGCCTCGCTAACACTGGTATCTTCAATAATTGACGTTGTAATAATTGCTGTATCGTTACTACCTTGTATTTGAATACTTATTAGATTAGTTGTGCCACCGTCAAGACTAGTGACAAGCAATGTGTCTACAGCAGTATCTTGTGCAGTAAGAGCTTGGGTAATGCTCCTCTCATTATCAAGAAGGTAAGTCCATTGGCCTTGAGCTATCAGGCTAAAGGTTCCATAAACACCTTCTAAGCTTTCTGGAATCTGTACAAAACTTTCATTATCATCAACATCAGTGATCTCTAATTGACCAGACGCCGATTCATCGCCAGAAACTATCCCATTAACGCTTGACGTTTCTAGCACAAAAATATCGTCATCATTAGAGCGGATTATTGTCGCGGGATCATTACTACCTGCAATAGTGATAATAATCTCTATGGTCGATATTGCCCCTGAACCGTCAGTCATTGTCGCCACAAAACTATCAGTTCCCGAAACGCCCTGTGGCAGAGCCAGTGTCACATCGCGGGTGCTATCTAATTCGTACTTCCATTGTCCTGTTTCGCTGTCAATAACGATATTACCGAAAACACCATCGCCATTTATGCTCCATATTGCTTCAACATTGATTTGTGTATTGAGGTCCCCTGAAATCTGAGTTTCGCCTTCCGCTAACGCTCCCGTATTACCTATACTTAAAATGTTAATAGGACTGGTATCTAATGCCGATATAATTTCAAGGCTATTTGTTGGTGAAGTTAAATCACTATTTGGTTCTATTACGAAACGGCTGTTGCTTTCGCTATTTAAATCTATTGTGGCAGTTACTTCTCTGCCAGTTCGAAAGACAGAGGCTTGATTTGTTACACCATTACGGAGGATTGACTGTCCCGATTGCGTATCAAGTTCATCAATATCTCCGTCTTCTAATATTTTGTCTATATTATCTCTGTATGCTGAGTCTGTATCATCAGCTAAATCAAACCTAAAAGGGTTTTCTTCTAGTTCGAATAATTCTTCATTTGAATCACCTTCCAACGCGATTACACGACCATCGCTATACACCAAAAAGATGGCACTATCTTCCCCTACAACAATGCGATCACCAATATTAATGGCATCAGCAATAAATAATTTTACAAGTTCACCGTTTTCACCAATTTTGTACACTAACCCTAATATATTTTCAACAGTGGCGCTTTGATAAATAACGTAAATATTCATTGTGAATGAGTCCAATCTTTTTATGCAATATACTTAATTATAATGCATGAGATTGAGTTTCGCTATTATTCAACAACCTATTTATGTATTTTTTATTACATGGATACCTAAATAAATCTTGTAATATGATTAATGATTACTTAATTTCCCTAACCGTACAAAGCAAAGTTATATTTACCATTTACGACGGTTGCATTTAGAGGTCTTTGATCAAACAATCATACCAGTGACCACTATAAATCAATGCTCTACGCTAATTATTTATTAAATAAATACGTTCCAGCTCTTGAGGATCTAGTCTCGTTAAGAAGGTTTGAATAGTACTAACCTCAATTGCGTTGCCGAAAAACATGGTATACACATCACCACAATGATTTCCTTACGGAACCATATAGAGATAATTCAACTTACATTGTTCAATTATATAGTATCTGAAGTGGCTTACTATTTGAATTTTTGCCCTAGAAATACAAAATGACGTTTTCGACCAACGTGAAATCGGCTGAAACGCATTAACGGTATTTTGTCTTCTGCAATGTCTAAGTTGACTTATTTTAAATAAGAAAGCTTTAATCGTTTAGGTGGTACTTTACAAAAGCGTTCTTCGTCATTGGCAAATTGAAACACGCAGACAAAATCATCTGCATAGCGGATCATCATTGCTCAGCCACGCATCGACGCTTTCTTTTCGAACCAGAGGTTGCATGATGTAGATAAATATTAGCAAGCACAGGGCTGATAATTACGCCTTGTGGACTGCCACTTGATGGTTTTGTGTATACGCCATCAGGTGATTTTATCCGTGCTTTTAACCACTGGTTAATTAAGTTAAGTATCGCTTTATCGTCGATTCGCTGTTTTAACATGTCCATCAGCCATTCATGATCAAGTTTATCAAAGAAGCCTTTAATATCAGCCTCGACAATGTAACCGTAACCTTTAAATTGCAGATTTAATGTCAACTATGTACCGCTTGATGTGCACTTTTATTCGGTCGATAACCATAACTATTGCGTAAAAACTCTTGTTCCCAGATGCTTTGAAGGATCTGACTAACACTTTGTTGCACGAGCTTATCATCAAACGTTGGTAGACCTAGAGGTCGTCATTTGCCGTTGGATTTAGGGATAAAGATCCGCTTTATATCATTAACTCTGTAGCATTATGCTTGAGTTGCCCCCAGCTTTGATACAGGCTATCAGAATTTAGTAGTCCATATAAACCCTGAAACCTGTGCTTGGGGTGGGTTTGTGCTTTAAATTCGATGGTATTAAGTGTTGTTGTCATAGTGATCCTAGCCCTACTTTGTCCTGACTATGTAGCGACTTAATACCGGATATAACTATCAGCTCCTTCGCCATGTACAAGGCTTTCCCCTACTCAGACTACTATGGGCTGATCTGACTTCCAAAGTGTCATCGTTAGCTTCACTTTTCACTAAGCTTCCCTACCACATCCTGTGGAACACCTTTGGATCTCTCAAGTTCTCAATACATCTCTTTATACATGCCACGGCTTAAGAACTCCGCTGACTCGCCACAACCTCACCGCTCATTTTCATGAATAATGGTTGCTTTGCTTGGACTTCGATGGCGTTACAAACCTCGTCAGTCAGATCTAATATTTATCGGAGCGATACCAGCACTTCAGGGCCACGACAGCCCCTATGGCCTATATGATTCTCTGTGTACGCTTCACCAATATTGTTCGCGTGATGTAGCCATCACTGCTGAAAAGCAATCGCTAATCTCACACTCCGCCAATGGCGCAACACTCGATACGGGTGGTTGGTTAAACCTTACCTGGCAGGGACTTACACCCTGCAAGATGGATCAAGCTTAGCTTGACGCACCAACGCCTTTGTAACAGGCTGATTTTTGTCCTCGTTGACAAATTTGTTATGTCTCGGTGAGCGAATTCATCTGCCGCTCTTTTAACTTAATACCAATAATAGTTCCAACACTGACAGCAATAACAGTAAGAAGAAACGGAAATAAATAAATAAGAAGATTAAAGGTAATACCAAAAAAATTATCAAGTAATAGCCCTTCAGCGATCACTAATAACCAGAATATTAGTGCTACACATATAGCATGAATGTAGGGCTTCTCAAATTGTATTCGCGCAAGGCAAATGTATATAAATAATGAGAAAATAAAAGTCACAATATACAGTGCCGAATTAAAAAATCTGGGCTCAGATTCGAATATTTCAATAAAACTCGATGTTAACAATGCTGGTAAGGCAACGTTGATTAAATATATAAATAATGAGAACTTAAATATTCTGGAATACTTCACTACTCTTCCCTAGAGACATAACGAGGCTGTAGAATTTATAAAAAATCACAAAAACACGTAAAAATAAGGGTATCAAATGCATTACCCACTTTGAGATCGTCGCTTATATTACGTTACACGAGCTCGATTTTAACCTGTTTTAATCAAATCT
>JABSRV010000271.1 GCA_013214905.1 Psychrobium sp.
TGTTCATTCTGCCAACGATTTACGGTTTCAATATCCGTATGCGCTACACGCTGTGATGACTGTTCACTTATCGCTAAAAATTCTTTGCTGTGCCCCATGGTTTATTCCTTATTATTTTTATTTTCCACTGACCCTACTTGCCTGTGCTCAACATTACAAGCAATAGGATGATTAAGCACGGTACAAACAGACTGACGTTAGATTTTAGCAGTCTAAAAATAGTGTATTTTATCAATACATAACTGCCGACGACTATGTGAAGCTATAAAAGTTCCCTTGCCAACTAACTAAATTTAAACAATATATTGCAATATTAATTTACGTAACTATAATGCGAACCGTTATCATTACGAATCAAACTTAAGCAAGGTAGTTGGACTATGAAAAAGAATTATTTGGCGATGAGCATTGCTATCGCTTTATTTGCACCCTCGATAATGGCCGCGCAAGGAACTAAACCATCAGATGTGGCAAAGCAAGATAAAAAATCATCTAACATTGAAGTCATCATGGTAAAGGGCGAAAAGATATCTCGCTCACTGCAAGATACCACGTCTAGCGTATCGGTCTACACACAGCAAGATATTGAAGAAAGCACCAGCGTAACCTTATTTGACTTATTTGCCACCACATCGAATGTCAGTACAGCAAACGGCGATTCTGGCTTTACTATCCGTGGCATCTCAAATCAAGGGATCAGTGGCACCTCTGATCTGGCCAGCGTCTATTTAGACGGCGCGATTATTCCTAGTGTGTCAATGACACGTAGCGGTTTATCCATTTTTGATCTTGAAGCCGTGGAAATATTAAAAGGTCCACAATCAACAACTCAAGGCCGTAACGCTCTCGCCGGCGCCATCCATTTACGCACAGCTCCAGCAGATTATGATTTCTCAGGCCGTAGTCGCATTAGCGCCACCGCCAACGGTGATTATCAGCTAGCAATAGCACAAAACATTAATCTTATTGATGACACATTTGCCGCGCGCATCGTCGTTGATAAACGTTACAATAAGGGCTTTGTTGAAAATACTACGCTTGACCGAGACGATTGGGATCAAGACAAATTAACCACCGTCCGTGCCAAGTTACGCTATGATGCCAGCGATGATTTGCAGTTTAGATTTAGCTACACCAAGGCAGATAAATTCTATGGTAGCGAAATGTTGTACGCACGTGGCGACAAAGCAGACTTTAACTTGTTTGATCGCAAAACCGTGCAGAACGATTTAGTCCAAACGGTGCAAGACGAGCAAATAGCTGTGTTTAATATTGAGTATCAGCTAAACGATCAATGGTCTTTCGATGCTGTCTCGACTTATTCAAAAATAGAGTACGCGCGAATCAATGATCCCGACAATACCGAGCTAAGCGGGTTTACCGCAGGTCAATACGACAGCACCGAATATTCGTTTAGTCAGGAATTTAAAGCGCATTATAACAATGATTGGCTAACATCAGTTTTTGCGCTATACCATTCCAACATTCGTTCTTCGTCTTTCAACAAACGTACCCGTTTAATCGAATATCCATTTGGTGATACGATCATTCCACTATTGTTGAAGTATCAATTAACCAATAGTTTAAGCAACAAAAATTTGGCATTCTACACCTCAAACGATATTAAGTTTAATGAGTTGTGGTCAATGAATCTTGGACTGCGTTTTGACACTGAAACGGTAACCACCTTTAGCCAAAATAATGCGAAGCGCATTAATAACCTTGGCGCTTACAATGACTACATTGATGGTTTGGTTCGCGACGCCACCTCTCCTGGACAAGGCGAAGAAACGTACAATGTTATTTTACCGCGTGTTAGTGCCACTTATCAGCTTACGGATGACATCAACCTAAGTGCCATTTATTCGACCGGGTATCGTAGTGGCGGTTTGAGCGTTAATGTCGCGCGTGGTGAAGCAACGCCTTATGACGCTGAGTATAACGATACTTATGAACTAGCAATACGCTCTGCATGGTTAGATAACTCATTAATAGTCAATGCTAATGCCTTTGTTTATAAGTGGAACGATCAGCAAGTGAATATTACCCGCTCTCCTCGTCCTTTTGATAACGAAACACGTAATGCAGGCGCCTCAAGTCTCAGCGGGCTAGAACTCGATGTGACCTATTACATTCATGATGATTGGAAACTCTCCGCAGCCATTGGTTACAACGATACTGAGTTTGATGACTTTAAATCGGTTGACGAAACAACAGGCACAATGATCTTTGATTATACCGGCAACAAATTCCCTAATGCGGCTAAGTACACCGCGTCAATGACCAGCAGTTATCGTTTTTCAGACAATTGGTTCTTATACGCTGATGCAAGTTATCGCGCCGAATATTTCAATCGCGCAGAGAATGAATACCAGGTTGATTCATTGGCCAGTGTTAACTTCAAATTAGGTTATGAAACAGATATGTGGGATGTCTATTTCTACGTTAAAAACCTATTTGATAACGAAGTAGCATTGTCTGAATTTGATTACAATGACTTCATACCAACTCAAAACCAACCCATCCTGACTAAAGGTAGTAATCATAGAATTCTGGGCGGTGAATTGACTGATCCTAGAACAATCGGCTTAGAGTTCAATTACCGTTGGGACTAAGTCATCGTAAAAAAATGCAATAAAAAAAACTAACCAGTTATTTTGGTTAGTTTTTTTCGTTTCTAAGATAGGTAATAGTATGTTTTTAAGTTTTGTTCCGGCGTGGCTGGCATGTTGTATCTTATACGGCAGCAGTCGCCATCAAAAAATACTGGTTAAGCCACTACCAGCTAAAATGAGTGCCCTCATAGCTGCCCTGTTCGTTGTGCTCAGTATTTACTTGCTGGTCAGTGTTTTACCGACGGTATCAGCGTTCATTGTCGCATTCACCCTAATATGTTGTTTATTGCCGCTGATTACCTTAATTAGCGCCTATGGGCAACAGTATTTAACCTGCTCTACCGCGTTGGTTATTGTCGGTTGCGGATCATTTGAGTTAATTGGAGCAATGGTCTGATGTGGTCACGAACATTTTCTGGTTTTATATTAGGGTTGTTTATTTCGGTTTCGATAGCGCTCAATATTAATTTGCTCCTGCCAGTAGCAACTGATGTGGCTTTATTAATGGGATTATTAATTGCGTTCCCTATTTGGGTATCCGTGCAGGTGTGGAGTTATTGTTTTAGCAGCTCCAAAGAAGCGTGGCTCAAAGGTTTAATGGTATTGGTGCCTAGCGCCGTGCTTAGTATTATTTTAATCGTGATGAGGTAAACACAATGAAACGTGATGCATTAAAAGCGCTAACCAATGCCCATGCATGGGTGGGATTAGTTATTTCTACCGTCTTATTTATTATATTTTTTGCCGGCTCTTTAAGCTTGTTCCGCGATAATATAGTGCAATGGGAAAGCGCTCCTCACTTTGCCACTCAGAAAAATAGTGTCAGTGTGGTTAGTTTGGATAAAACCATCGAAATACTAGCGCAGCAATACGATATTAACATGCATGATATTGTATCAATATCCTTGCCGAGCGAACATCAACCGTTACTAAAAGTCCGTTTTTCTGAGATTTTAGATAAGGAATTACATGCGCAGGGTCATCAAGACCGCAATTTATTGTTATCACCGCGCACCTATGAGACGGTCGGTGATGCCGACAGTTTCCAATACGGAAATTTCTTGTATGCTCTGCATGTTAATTTGCACATTGACGATATTGGTGGCTACATTGTTGGCTTCATTACTTTGTTTTTTTTCGTCGCTCTACTCAGTGGAGTGGTCATCCATTGGCGTAAAATTATTGTAAAGTTCTTTCAATATCGTAAAGATGGTAGCAAAGACCGTTTGCTTGACGCGCATAACGTCATTGGTGTCATGGGCCTGCCCTTCCACATGATGTATGCCTTTACAGGGTTGGTGTTTAATTTGTTAATTGTCTATCAGGCTTCTTATGCGCTGTTTTTATACGGGGGAGATCAACAAGCACTGCTTCGTGATGCCGGCTTTGTTGATACTCATATTGAAGAGACCAATGTTAAAGTGCCGATGGTCGGTTTAGACCTTCTAATGGCAAAGGCGAAGCAAAATTTAGGCGAAGTGAATCTATCTCGGATCAGCATCGAACATTTTGGCGACCAAAGTGCGTCAATTGTTTTTCGCGGGGCTGATCCTAGCAAATTCTCAACTCGTAAAGAAATCATCTTTCACATCGCTTCGGGCAAGGAGATCTACAAAACCTTAGACAACTATGACAACGCCTTACGTTCAGGATTGATGGTTGTTGCTCGTATACATTTCGGTGATTTTTCAGGTTATGCCCTCCGGGTATTATTCTTTATCTTGGGTCTTGGTACCTGTTATATCATTTTAAGCGGCAATTTATTGTGGATTGAAAAACGGGCGCAGCAGCGTAAGGTCAACAAATTTGGACTGCACGTGGTTAAGGCTATCACCTCTGGTGGATTTATAGGCGTCATGTTTGCCACGGCTATAGGGTTTATTGCCGCGCGGCTATTACCAACCACAATGCCCTTGCGCAGCGAGATGATCGTTGATATTTTCTTCGCCGGTTTGCTATTATCGATTATTGGTTCGTTGTTTATTCGTCAACAACGTCAGTTTGGTCAACTCTTTTGCAAATTAACCGCCACGTTAATGTTGGTTGTCGTCGTG
>JABSRV010000272.1 GCA_013214905.1 Psychrobium sp.
TATCTATCTTATATCGCATCCTGCGACGGGTCCTTGATACATCCGTGTCGATAGTCTTCCTGACTATCTAACTTATATCGCATCCTGCGACGGGTCCTTGATACATCCGTGTCGATAGTCTTCCTGACTATCTAATATCATATCCTGTGATGTCCTATGTTTCCTTACTGGTGTTATCCTTACACCACGATAGCTTCCTGCTTGTAAAATTATTAATCCGTAATAAATCTAGCTGGGTTAAAACCTCTATAAATAAGGGGTCAATCTTAAAGAGTAATAACGCCGATGATACAAATCCGTATATTCACCTGAGAAGGGTCTGTCTAACTATCATCCTGACAATTAGTCGTAACGCCTTTCTACGGTGTAAATAATAGAATAATTATGGGTTATCTCAATACGCCTTTGAGAAATAATCCATTGCCTTTTAATTGTCACATGAACAAACAGAATGAAGACATCTATATAACAATGACTTAGAAAAAGACAAGCGTTTTACCACCTGTGAGTTATCACAAGAATCTCACAGCCTTGTAAGAGATCTCTTACAAGGCGAATCGCTTTTGTCACCATGCTGTTTTTCTAATTTCAACAAATCGATGGCAGATGATGTCTTTAAGGGCATAAATTCACTGGAAAATAACAAGGTAAACGATTAGAAACCCTCGATTATTTATAAAGTCTTGTTGCAGTTATAAGCACAAAATAATAGGATGTCGCTAGTTATTACTTTTCAAATTTAAGAGCTATTGACCATGTTTAAAGCAAGTACCATCCTTATATTCCTTTTTTGCAATATTATTGCCTTCACAGCAACGGCAGAAACTGGATATATTTCCGATAAAGTTTATGTTTATTTACACACAGGGCCAGGTGTTAAGTTTCGAATTATAGGCAGTGTTGTCGCGGGCAGTAGAATTGAAATCGTTGAGAAGTCAGCGGATGGCAAGTATACAAAAATAGTAGACGATAAAAATCGTACAGGCTGGATTCAAAGCGAATTTAGCTCTAATTCATTAAGTTTACGTGAACAGTTTTCCACCTTGTCGAAAGAATTAGAAAGTGTCACGACGCAGCAGCAACAAACTTACGCGAGTGGCACTGAGTATAAAAAAGATATTGTTCAGCTAAAACAAACCATCACGGCACTAGAAACAGAATTAGCCACGGCTAAAGCGGCGGAAAAAACAGCCCTAGACCAACTCATTGGTGAAGATCAGGACATCAAAATCAAATGGCTTCTCAATGGCGGCATGTTAGTTATTTTTAGTCTATTATTCGGGGTCTTTTTGACAAAGATACTAAGCAAGAAAAAGCCAAGCGGTAACTGGGCTTAATCCCAATAGACTGTATTAACGCACCTTGTGATTATTTTGAAAAAGGAGTCCCTCGTGGGCTCCTTTTTATTCCAAATAAATTAAATTATTGCATGGACGAGCAATTCGGGTAACGTATTGAGTTAAATGCAGCGCTTTAAAAACAGTTAATGACAATATAAATTGTTGAGTAATTGTTTAAGCACTAATCACGTAACATTCTAAGGATCAGAATGCTTTGCGTAAATTCACTTATAAATAATTCGATGGATAAGAATGACAATTCCAATTCTAATATGTGACGATTCAAGTTTCGCACGCAAACAAATGGTTAGGGCATTACCAAAGAACTGGGATGTCGATATTTCATTTGCCGAGAATGGCGAACAAGCGATTGAAGCAATAAAACAAGGCAAAGGCGATATTCTATTTCTTGATTTGAACATGCCTGTTCTTGACGGTTATGGCACGTTAGAGATAATTCAAGCGCAAGACTTACCTACCTTAACCATTGTCGTGTCGGGCGACATTCAACCAAAAGCACACGATAAAGTTAAAAAACTAGGTGCGCTGGATTTCATCAAAAAACCCACCGACAAAAGTAAAGTATTAGAACTATTAACTAGTTACGGAATTTTACGAGAAGAGGATTTACTGCAAGCCGAAATGTTGGCGGACAGCGCGCTAGCTATCGCAGACAATGAAAGCGACAACAAACTAAAATTGTGCAGTAAAAATCAGATCAATTTAGACGCTTATCAAGAAGTTGCAAACGTCGCCATGGGGCGTGCAGCAGATTTACTGGCGAGAGTATTAAACGTCACTGTACGTCTGCCTATTCCAAAGGTAAATATCCTCGCGGCCAGTGAGCTGCATATGATGTTAAAAGCAACTGACGAAACCAGCTCAATTTCAGCGGTATGCCAAGGGTATATTGGTTGTGGAATTTCAGGTGAAGCACTCATTTTGTTCTACGATTCTAACATTGACGGGCTTGCTAGGCTGATGGATCATCAGGGGGAAATCACCACAGCCATTGAACGGGAAATGTTGGTGGACTTATCAAATATTTTAATTGGCGCATTCTTAAAAGGTTTTTCAGGCCAACTCGATGTGTCTTTTAGCCAATCACATCCAGAGCTACTGGGACTACATCGCGACATTAACCAAATAATTCAATCTAACAACCGAAATTGGCAAGATATTCTGGCCATTGAAATTAACTATGTGATTGAGGAACATGATCTTGAATGTGATTTAATTATTTTAATTACTCAAGATTCTATTCCAATCCTTAATAATAAACTCATATACTTATTAGAAGAGCACAGCGCATGAGCGGATTAGATTTTAAAGAATTTCATTGGATGTTGAACATGATCAACTCCATAGACGTTGGCATGGTGGTCATTGATAATAACTACGTTATTGATTCATGGAATGGATTTATGGTGCATCACAGCAACATAGACGCCAGTGAAGCAAAAGGTAAAACACTATTTCAAGTTTTCCCACAAATCGATGAGAAATGGTTTAAGCGCAAGGTCGAGTCGGTCAAAACAATTGGTAATCAATCGTTTATCACTTGGGAACAAAAACCGCATATATTTCCTTTTAAAAACTACCGCCCGATCACTGGGCTGGTCGAATATATGTATCAAAACGTGACTATCGTACCCTTGCCATCCCTTACCGGTAAAATAGAGCAAATTAGTTTGATTGTTTACGACGTGACTGACGCAGCGAGTAATCGCTTGGTTTTACAACAAGCTCATGAAAAAATAGACCAACTAAACTCTCAAATCAACGCGCTTAAGCAACACTCTTAAGCAACAATAGAGTATTTCATCCCTCGACCATTAGCCGTAAAACACGTTAATCCAATGATTGGCGTGTTTGTCATTGCTCAGTCTATGAAGCGCGGTATAATCACCGTTTATTATTATCGTTTTAGGTCGTTTCATGAAACTTGTCAATCGTATCTCTTTAATCGTTACTCCTCGCCCAGCCCTGCATCAGTGGTTATTACAAATTGATGCTCAAGATCTACCTAGCTTAGAAGAGCTTCAATCGGAAGCTAGCTGTTATTTAATTGAAGAGCCTACGCAAGAGCAACCGTTACACGAATTACTAACATCGTTAGTGACACAGCATCATCAACAAATTTGGCAAAACGAGTTAAGTTTTTGGGATGAATTTCTTGATCATGCCCCTGCACTGGACAATGTTAAAATGTTTAAAACCTGGTTTGACATTTCCTTGTCGGGGCTTACCTTTGACTTGGCTCAGCAGCCGTTGATGGTGGCTAGTGTAGACGAATAATAAATGTGTTAAAAAAACACACAAAATACCGTTCTAAATCTAGCTTATACGTAAATATTCTTGCATCTTGCATGCGCTACGTGGCACATTGATTCTATCAGCAACTAGATCGTCGAAATTCATGAATATCGAGTCTCTATGGGATGACATTGTCTCTCAGGCACAACACTCAATTGCGCAGGAACCTTTGCTGCGCAAGTTATACCAAAGCCAAATCATTGAACACAAATCGCTAAGCAGCGCTATTAGCCATATATTAGCGAGCAAATTATTTGATGTTTACATGCCGCTGCACGAATTAGAGCAGTTAATTAATAACGCCTTTGACAACAGCCCGAACATTGTCAACTCAACCGCTCGAGACATAGAAGCGGTGCGTGAACGTGATCCCGCCATTTCGAGTTACCCTGAGGTTTTACTTCACCTTAAAGGCTTCATGGCGTTACAAAGTTATCGTATAGGTCATTATCTATGGCAACAAAACCGTAAGCAACTCGCGTTGTATTTGCAAAGCAGGATCTCAGAAGTGTTTGACGTCGACATTCATCCAGCCGCGGTGATAGGTAAGGGAGTCATGTTAGATCACGCCCATGGCATTGTGATTGGCGAGACCAGCATCGTTGAAGACAATGTATCGATTTTGCAAGAAGTGACTTTGGGCGGCACCGGTAAAGAAAGTGGCGATAGACACCCTAAAGTGCGCGCCGGTGTACTAATAGGTGCGGGCTCAAAAATATTAGGCAATATAGAAATTGGCGAAGGCGCCAAAATTGGTGCCGGCAGCGTAGTATTAAAGGCTGTCGCCCCTCATACAACGGTTGCCGGTGTGCCTGCAAAAACTATCGGATCGCCAGAAAGCATTATGCCAGCGCTAGACATGTGTCAAAACTTAGAAAAAGAATTGGCCTCGACACATAAACAATCAAAGATACAAGACTTCGATATTTAGCAAATATACCCGTCATCCTTGAAACCACAGTTTTATAAAGAAATACGTCCTGTATTTCTCCAAAGGCCGCCGCAAGCGACG
>JABSRV010000273.1 GCA_013214905.1 Psychrobium sp.
AGTATCGAACAGCTGCTTGAAGTCGTCAGTCAGCAATGGCAAATTAATCACATCCCAAAACAAGTGCAAATAAGCGCAATCTAGGCTTATCATTCTCTCGTTGGTAGGGTATTATTGCCCGCTTAAATTAACGTGAATTTTATGGGGTGTGTTATCTTTTCTAAGGTTATAGGGTTATGCCGCAAAGTATTATCAGGTGTTTCAAAAAAATCATCGGCTAATCGATCAACTGGCGCTTTAGCTGTCGAGACTATTCCTCGAGAACAACATAATGTTTCGCGCACCCACATGAGTGTTAACGCGATAAAAGTGCTTAATCGCTTAAATCGTCATGGCTACCAAGCTTATTTGGTCGGCGGTGGCGTTCGTGATTTATTGTTAGGTCACCATCCTAAAGATTTTGATATCGCTACCGATGCGACTCCTGAGCAAATTAAAGACTTGTTTAAAAATTGTCGATTAATTGGTCGTCGTTTTCGTCTAGCGCATATATTATTTGGTCGTGAAGTCATTGAAGTCGCCACCTTACGCGGTCATCATCAAGAAAACTCTACCGATAGTCTAGCCAAGCAAAACGATAACGGCATGTTATTGCGTGACAATGTTTATGGCACCATTGATGAAGATGCTGAGCGTCGTGATTTTACAGTCAATGCGATGTATTACGATATTAAAGATTATTCTATCAAGGCTTATGGTGGCGGTTTACAAGATTTAGAGAATGCGACATTACGCATGATTGGCGATCCAGCCACCCGCTATAAAGAAGATCCAGTGCGTATGTTACGTGCGGTTCGTTTTGCCACTAAATTGAACATGACCATTAGCGAAGAAACTCGAGCGCCGATTAAAGAGCTCGCTCCGTTGATGAAATCAATTCCGGCAGCGCGTCTGTTTGAAGAATATCAGAAGCTGTTTTTGTCTGGCAAAGCGCTAGCAAACTACAAGATGTTGCATCAATATCGTTTACTTGAGTCGCTATTTCCGCTGTCTGCTGAATTGTTGGAAAACAACGAAGGAGGCAAAGAAGATAAGTTATTCCAGTTGGTCTGTAGTAATACTGACAAACGTATTGCCAACGATCAACGTGTTACGCCAGCCTTTATTATCGCCGCATTTTTATGGTATCCGATTGAAGTTCATGCACAAACATTAATGACCGAAGCTGGTCTTAATGACTATGATGCGATGATGGTTGCCATGAATGATGTGTGTGACGCACAGTGTCGCAGTGTTTCAATTCCAAAGCGCTTTTCAGCAATGGCCCGCGACATGTGGAATTTACAATTGCGTTTACCACGCCGCACTGGCGCTCGAGCCTTTAAATTGCTAACTCACCCTAAATTTAGAGCCGGTTATGACTTATTGTTATTACGCGGTGAAATCGAAGGTGGTGAAGCGGCTGAGTTAGCACAGTGGTGGACGACGTTCCAGCACGCTAACGAAACCGTGCAACGAGATATGGTGCGTAAACTTGGCGGCCCACGTGGTCGACGTCGCAACCCTGGCAAAGGTTCGCGCTAACATGCACATTTGTTACATCGGCATTGGCAGTAATTTAGCCACACCGGTACAAAATGCAAAAATTGCGATAGCGGCGTTGAAAAAACTGCCGCAGTCGCATTTTGTTAGCTGCTCTAAATTATATTGTAGCAAACCGATGGGACCGAGTGATCAACCCGATTACATTAATGCCGTCGCCCAACTTAATACCACATTGGAACCCTTAGCGTTACTTGACGCTTTGCAGCAAATTGAATTGCAACAAGGACGCGTGCGAAAAGCCGAGCGCTGGGGCCCGCGTACCTTAGATCTAGATTTGTTATTATATGGGCAAGAGCTCATTAATAACGAGCGGTTAAGGGTGCCACATTATGGCATCAAACAACGAGAGTTTGTGCTGTATCCGTTGAGTGAAATTGCCCCCAATTTAGTTTTCCCAAATGGTGAGTCTTTGCGACATGTATTACAATCATGTCCGCTAAATGGCTTGCAGGTACATAGCGACATCTAATGGATGTCTAAAAAGTTAAGCGAGAACATGATGAAAAAGAACATGACTAGCACCAAGCTAATTGCAAAAAAATTAGCTGGTGAAAAAATTTCTGCACTGACAGCTTATGACGCGAGTTTCGCGGGCGTTTTTAGTGAACAGGGCGTAGACGTTATTTTGGTTGGTGACTCACTAGGCATGGTATTGCAAGGTCATAATTCGACTATACCTGTGACCCTTGAAGACATTTGCTATCACACCCGTTGTGTTTATGCGGGCAATAAGGGCTCTTTATTAATTGCTGACATGCCTTTCATGACATATTCAACACCACAGCAAACCTGGGACAATGCCGCCAAATTAATGCAGGCCGGCGCTAACATGGTCAAGCTTGAAGGTGGTAAGTGGTTACTTGAAAGCATCGCCGGTTTAAACGAACGTGGCATTCCCGTTTGTGCTCATGTTGGCCTAACACCGCAATCAGTCAATGTCTTTGGCGGTTATAAGGTGCAAGGTCGTGAAGAAGAACAAGCTGACAATATTGTACAAGAGTCAATTGCCCTAGAAGCGGCTGGCGCGCAATTGTTAGTGATTGAATGTGTGCCTAGTGGTTTGGCTAAGCGCATTAGTGAAGCGCTTACTATTCCGGTAATCGGCATAGGTGCTGGCGTTGACTGTGACGGTCAAATTCTAGTAATGCATGATCTGTTGGGGATTTCTAGCGGTTATATTCCAAAATTCTCAAAAAACTATATGAGTCTAACTGGCGATATTCATAAAGCGACAGCTGCTTATGTTGACGAAGTTAGCAAGGGTCTTTTCCCCGGCCCTGAACATAGCTTTGAATAAAAGTTCTATTTAATATACCCAAAATCATTGGAATTGCATGCAGGTTTTCAGTTCCAGACAAAACCGTAGTACCTACATCCGTGTAGGTAAAGCCGTCAAGGTTCGAATCACCTGAGCTTATTGAGCCCTTAGCCAGTAAAAAGCTAAGTAATTGTGATTCGAATCCGCTGACACAAAATATTATGGAAATGTTTTGAACGTCGCTTGCGGCGGTCTTTGGAGGAATACAGGATGTATTTCTTAATAAAACTGCGATTTCAAGGGTAACGGGTATAGACACACAGTAATTAATACAGATGGTTGTAAAGGTAAGTCATGTTAGTAGTAGATAATAGTCAAGCGCTGCGCGCACAAATTAAACAGTGGCGTAAAGCGGGGGAGACTATTGCATTTGTCCCTACCATGGGCAATTTACATAGTGGTCATTTAACGCTAATGCAACGCGCAAAATCGAGTGCGACCAAAGTCGTGGCCAGTATTTTTGTTAACCCAATGCAGTTTGACAATCAAAACGATCTAACCAATTACCCGCGAACCTTACAGCAAGACAGCGAAGCATTGCTAGATATTGGTGTTGATATGTTATTTACGCCGACGCCACAAATCATGTATCCCAAAGGCCTTGACGCACAAACCTATGTTGAAGTCCCTGGCATTAGCAATATATTGTGTGGTGGCAGTCGCGGGGGGCACTTTCGCGGCGTGGCAACTATTGTGGCCAAGTTCTTTAACTTAGTCACCCCCGACATTGCGTTTTTTGGCAGCAAAGATTATCAGCAATTACAAATCATTAAATTGATGGTTGAAGATCTATCAATGGACATTGAAATTGTTGGTGTGGCAACGGTGCGTGAAGAAAATGGTTTAGCCAAAAGCTCTCGCAACGGATATTTAACAGCGCAGGAATTGAATATTGCGCCGCTATTATATAAAACGATGCAACAGGTTGTTGATTCCATTGGGCGCGGCGAGTCTATTGCAAGCGCACTAGAGTGGGGCGTGAATGCGCTCAATGACGGCGCGTTTACGGTGGACTATTTACAGATTAAAAACGCCAAAGATTTAAGTGATGTGACGGACAGTGATGATGAACTGGTTATTGTCGCCGCCGCTTTTTTAGGTTCAGCTCGTTTAATCGATAATATGGTGTTTAGCCGTTAAGTCTTGCAAAAGATACGCAGCTACCTCATCTTGGCCACATATAGATTGCGGCCATTTAAAACCTTAATTTGACTGCTATCATGTTAACCAATTAATGGGACAGCACCAGGAGTCATTAATTGGTTATTTTTTCTGGCTTAAATTCGTCTAGTCAGTGTTGCTCTCAATAGAAAAACTAATAATTACTCAATCCACTTAAATATTTTATAGGTTAACCGATGACTAAAAAAATTATTGTCTTGTTGAGCACTATGCTCCTGTGCTCTTGCGCCAATTTAACTCAGCAATTAAGCAATTTCGTTGAAAGGCCTAAAGTGACCTTTAAACGGGCGGCATTAGGGCAGGTAACAAATAACAACATCGAGCTGCGTCCTACTTTTAACATCAGCAACAGCAACGCCTTTGATTTACCCATCGACAAGGTATCTTATCAATTATCGTTTAATCAAAAACAAGTATTAGATGGCGAGACAAGTGAGATTGGCCGCATTGGTGCCAAGCAATCTAAAGATATTACTTTAGGATTAAACCTAACTCGACAACTGTTACACAGTCTTAAAAACAGCCTATTAACAACCAAAAAACTTGATTACTCGATCAAAGGCCAAGTGAAAGTCATGGGCCTTAATATTCCATTTGACCATGCTGCTACCTTGTAC
>JABSRV010000274.1 GCA_013214905.1 Psychrobium sp.
TCTCAACCTCATAAAGAAAAAAAACCGCTAACGATGTCGTTAGCGGTTTTCTATCAAGATTTTTAAACTAATGGCTTAGCTCTTTTTATTGTCAATATCCACTGGGGGATGAATGAATCCTTGGTAACCATGTAGGTTTAGTGGCCTAAAGTTATTGAGTTGCTCTTCATTTTCGATTGCAGTAACAATGACGCGAATGTCTAACCCTTTGGCGACATTAACCAACGCTCGACACAATTCACTGTTTTGCTCTGTTTTATTGTAGAACGAGAAGGATTGATCCAATTTAACGTAATTAGGCTGTATCTGCTGCAAGTAGTTTAATGAGCCGATACGGCGACCACATTGGTCAATACCAAATTGTGAACCGTATTGCTTAATAATTTCACATAATGCAATAGATTCGCTAAGGCTGTTACTTACCGCTGACTCTGGGATCTCGAATTCTATTTTTTCTGAGCCAACTGTTTTCTTTAAAAATGTATCTAACCATTGATGGAATTTAACGTCGGTCACACTATCACTGGTTAAGTTAACCGCGATTGGCTCATTGGTTTTATTGAGTATATTCTGGGTAACGATCGAGCCCAAAATACACTTATCGAGCTCACTACCTAAAGACAGCAATTCGATATAAGGCATAAATACGCCAGCATTTAATACTTGTTGCTCGACTTCTAAGCGACAGTACACTTCACGTTGAATAACATCATCATTATTGATGTTCTGAATTGGCTGCCAATTGAAGATGAATTTATTATTGCTAATCGCCAATGACAACTTTTCGCGCCACTGTTCTCGGGTATATTTATGCTGTTTTTTCCTGTCAAACCATTGTACTGTTTTTTCATTTTTAATAGCTTGTTGCAAAGCATTGTCAGATTGCGATAGCAGCTCAGAGGCCTTCATTTCATCTAATCGTTCGCTAACACCAATAAAGAAGCCGCTATTTGGCTCACAGCCCGCTTTAGACATCTCTTGGTTAACCATGCGTACTAACGTTTGCACATAGTTACTCATTTCCTCGCGCTCGCCTTTGGTGATTAAAAAGGCAAACTCGGTATTAGCAATGCGCGCAATGACACATTCAGCAATTTCAGGTAATTGAGCTTGCATTTTATCGGCCAAAACTTTAATCGTTTCGTCACGTACTTGATAACCATATTTACTGTGTATTTCATCTAACCAATCAAATTTGGCTAGAATTAAACCACCATGGCCAGGTTCGCTTAAAAATCCATTTAATTGCGCCGACAAATATTGGCGATTTGGTAAGTTAGAGATACGGTCTATTAGACTGTCTTTACGCAGGCTATCAACTTCTTGATCTAGTGTATTAAACACTTTCTTGAGTTGGCTCGACATTGAATTAATTGATACTACAACATCTTTTAACTCCGTTGTGACAGGAAGTGGCATATCTTCAGTAAATTTTCTTTGCGAAATGGCCTTTGCATGCGCCACAATGTCATGCAGTGGTTTTAATATCTTATTAAGGCGAATACGCAGAATAATTAAAGACAATAGAAATAACAACGATAATACCATCACGGTATCATTCATTGTTAGCCACAAATTACGATAACCCAAGCCTGGGTGTGCTTCAATTTCTAGAGTTGCCAACTGCATCCAGCCCGACGTAATTAGGCTTTCTTTGGTTTGTTTTTTAAATAAGTCTAAATCAGAAAACCAACTCGGTACCCCTTCAATAACAATCGGGTTTTCCCAAGATTGCGTTTTGTTATCAGCCAACCAAGTCAACGTGACACGACGATAGAAGCCGCCTTCAAAAATCACATTGATTAGTGTCTCGGCGCCAACTAAATCACCAGATTCTAAATGAGGTGTAAGCATTAATCCTAAAGATGTACTAGTATTGTTTAGGTCGGTCTCCATCTGCTGTTCCATGAAGTCGCGCGTTTGACTAAATTGAAAGTACACCATGCCCATCATTACGAGCAAGAATAGTCCAAATAATAGCGAATTTATTTGCCTGAACAGTGTCATTAAAGTATTACTCCAGTTTTATCTTAGGCTGTCTTAGTTTTTTGATACCAAGACGTTGTTTTAAACTACTCCAACGTTTTAAACGTTTGGAGTTCCCGGCTAAGACGCCTTTCCCTTTTTCCTTATTTAACCATAACTGCGTACCGTTAAAACTATACACAGGTAATAGATCTTTTCGCTTGTTTGCTGGTTTTATCATGCCGTCGATATTATCGAGAATGACTGGCATTGAACTTGGCGTTTCATAATAAGCTAATACCATATGATATTGGTTTAACCTAAGTGCTTTAACCATGGTAATACGCATTTTTTTATCAGGGATGCCCATTTCCAACAAAGTGAAATATTTAGCGATAGAGTAGTCTTCACAATCACCACCACTAACGCCTATAAATTCGATTGGCGTTGCCCAATAATTTTTCACGCCCCACAGTGTCATATCATCAACAAACTGGAAGTAATTAAAAAAAGTATTCACTTTCTTTAATTTCTCTTGATCGGTTAATGAATCACTTTGATTAAGAATTTTGAACCAAGCATTACCTCGCTTACCAGCACGTTCGCCATAATTTTTGATCAACGCTTTGACAACAACACTTTTATTCAGTGTTGATGGCGGACTCGCATACGTCGTTCCAAAAACTATGATGCTTGATATCACTAGAATTTGTAAAGGTTTACTAAACATCCTTGTTAAGCATTTTGCCATCCCAATAACTATTCGTCGTCGACGGTATAAATAGTCCACTTCATGGCGGTAGATTGTTCCGTGCCGCTTAGCGTAGCAACTATGCGGCGATTAAGTGCGTGGGCTTCGCTTGTATTACTATCATCAATAGGTTTGTCAAAACCAAAGCCAACTGCGGAAACTCGAAATTGTGGAATATCAAAACGGCTAGTTAGCAATCTAGCTACTGCTATGGCTCTTTTTTCTGATAAACGCTGATTATACTCACGGCCACCTTGACGGCTACTGTGCCCTTCAATCGTCACGTGACTGCCACCAAATTTTTTCATGAAAACTGCCACTTCTTCGATTTTCACATAGTCTCGGCTATTAATAATCGAAGAATCATTTGAAAAGTTTACGTTTAACTCAATGCTATCATCAATTCTTTTAACGCTGCTACAACCATAATTGTCGATATTAGAGCCAACGTAAGTATCGGCGCATTTTTCTCTCGCTTCTATCACGCCATCTCTGTCTTTGTCATTAAGATCGTTAATTTGTTCGGTTTTTTGACGCAAATCTACAGTGTCAATATTCATACAACCGACTGTTAGCAGCGAAGTTATTATTAGTATTAAATATTTCATTATCTAGTACCTCCTTCATATTTATCGTCCCCTAACCATAATGAAGAGCGTGTCACTCTCATGGAGTCAAGCAACATACCAGTTGCATTTAATAAGCGATATTTAGCACTAATTTCTTTAAAATTTGCTACCAAGTAGTCTTTTCTTGCTTCAAATAATTCATTTTCGGTGTCTAACAAATCAAGAAGACTGCGTTGACCGAGCCTAAATTGTTGCTTGTAAGAGCGTTGTGTTTCTTTTGACGCTTCTACGTGCTGTTGGATAAACTTCATTTGTTGACCTAACAAGTCATAGGCATTCCAGGATAATGCATAACCTTCGGTTACTTCACGGTGCGCGCGAAGATTGATGTCAATGGCTTCGCTGATGCGATAAGCCGCGGCTCGAGTTTGCGAAGAGTTTTTACCGCCCGCATAAATATTATAACGGAAACGAATCATTGCACTGGCGTTGGTATTATGTCCGCCAATGTCTGATTGCAAGCGGTCAATACCTTCTTCACCGCCAACATTATTATTTGCGTTGGCGTCTAGCTCAAAAGTCAACGTTGGATAGAAGTTTGATTTAGTGGTTTCTTTGGCGTAACGAGCCGCCTTAATATCATTGCCTGCCGACTTAATCACTGGGTGATTAGCCAGCGCATTCTTTAAACCGCCGTCCATGCTTTTTGGCAATAAATCGACATCAGGCACAGGTATAATGAGGCTGTCGGCACGTTGATTAACCAACTTTAAAAATTGTGCCATCACGTCACGATAATTATTGGTTGCGGCAATCACATTTACGTTGGCACGGGCCAAACGACCACTCACTTGAGATAAGTCAGCCACACTACCAAGACCTGATTCGGTGCGTTCTTTAATTTGATCGTAAATTTCAATGTGCGACTCAAGGTTCTTTTTTGACAAAGATAATACTTCTTCGCTTAATAAGACCTCGGTATAAACCTTGGCAACGCTCAACGCCAAGTCTTCAGCGGTGGCCAGTAATGACAATTGCTCCGCACTTGCTTCGTGCTCGGTACGTGACAACTCACTGCTGGTATAAAAACCATCGAAAATCATTTGACGCAGACTAAAACCTAACTCTCCACGTTTTAGACCCGCAGTGCCGCTTTGATCGCCTGTGCCACTCGCTGTTTTTGCATTATAACCACGACGCGTTGCTGGGCTGTCCGTATGTTCATAACCATAACCAGCCGTCAAATCAATTTTAGGCAGGTAACCAGCACTTGCTTGCTTATGTTGTTCTTCTGCCACCTTTAGTTTGCTTAAGGCTATGCGAATATCGGGATGGTTAT
>JABSRV010000275.1 GCA_013214905.1 Psychrobium sp.
AAAGGCATTGCAGCGGCATCGCTTGCAGCAATTCTTGAAGCTCGCGGCTTAAACGTTACTATGTTAAAACTTGACCCATATATTAACGTTGACCCTGGCACAATGAGCCCGATTCAACATGGTGAAGTTTTCGTTACTGAAGATGGCGCAGAAACAGATTTAGATTTAGGCCATTACGAACGTTTTATTCGTACCAAAATGACTAAACGTAATAACTTTACTACAGGCGCTATTTATCAAGGCATTCTTGCGCGCGAGCGTAAAGGCGAATTTTTAGGGGCTACTATTCAAGTTATTCCTCATATTACTAACGACATTAAACGTCGAATCATCGAAGGCGCTGAAGGTTACGATATTGCTATGGTTGAAATTGGCGGTACGGTAGGTGATATTGAGTCACAACCTTTCCTAGAAGCTATTCGTCAATTAGGTGTAGAACTTGGCCGTGAACGCGCGATGTTTATGCATTTAACCTTAGTGCCTTATTTAAAAGCGTCTGGTGAAGTTAAAACCAAACCAACACAGCATTCAGTCAAAGAGCTACGCTCGATTGGTGTGCAGCCTGACATTTTGGTTTGTCGTTCTGAAGTAGGTATTCCTGCGCACGAACGTTCGAAGATTTCGTTGTTCACCAACGTGCCTGAAAAAGCGGTCATCTCATTACCTGATATGGACAGCGTTTATAAGATTCCTGCATTATTAAAAGCGCAAGGCTTAGACAAGTTTGTGGTTGAGCACTTTAACATCGATTGTCCAGAAGCCGATCTTAAAGAGTGGGAGCAAGTTGTTTTTCAAGAAGCGAATGCGACTGGTTTGATCAACATTGCGATGGTCGGTAAATACATTCAATTGCCTGATGCTTATAAGTCAGTCAACGAAGCGCTAAAACATGCTGGCCTTAAAAATGGTGTTAACGTTAAGATTAACTACGTTGACTCACAAGACCTAGAATCAAAGGGTACTGACTTATTGGCTGATATGGACGGTATATTGGTACCAGGTGGTTTTGGTGAGCGCGGAATTGAAGGCAAAATTTTAGCCGCCAAATTTGCCCGTGAAAACAAAGTACCTTATTTTGGTATCTGTTTAGGTATGCAAGTGGCCTTAATCGAGTTTGCACGTAACGTGGCAAAACTTGATGGCGCAAACTCTACCGAATTTGACAAAGAATCACCGCATCCGGTGGTTGGTTTAATCACCGAATGGTTAGACGAGGATGGTAAGTTAGAGCAACGCAGTGACAATTCTGACCTTGGTGGTACCATGCGTCTTGGCGCGCAGTTATGTCATTTAACCGAAGGTTCGCTAGTCTCACAACTATACAAGTCTAATACCTGTATGGAACGTCATCGTCACCGCTTTGAAGTGAACAATAATTACGTAGAACGACTAAAGGCTGCAGGACTAAATTTCACCGGTTTGTCATCAGATAAGAAATTGGTCGAGATTATTGAAATTCCTGATCATCCTTGGTTTATCGCGGGTCAATTCCATCCTGAGTTCACCTCATCACCACGCGATGGTCACCCATTGTTTGAAGGCTTTATTGCCGCTGCCACGCAGTTCCAGCAAGACTAATATTTTTTAAAGCCGCCATTGTGCGGCTTTTTTTTTAGTTTGCATTGATTGCCTAATCGCGAGTGATGCGAACAACAGTTTATTATGATTTTTAAAGGGAAAATAAGATGTCAAAGATTGTTAAAATTATTGGTCGCGAGATCATGGACTCACGTGGCAACCCAACGGTTGAAGCCGAAGTTCATTTAGATTCTGGTGCCATGGGCATGTGTTGTGCACCATCAGGCGCGTCTACCGGCTCTCGTGAAGCGTTAGAGTTACGTGACGGTGATATGTCTCGTTATTTAGGTAAAGGCGTATTAAAAGCCGTTGCTGCGATTAATGGTCCATTGTCTGACGCGTTGATTGGACAAGATGCTAGTGCTCAAAAAATCATTGACCAAATCATGATTGATCTTGACGGTACCGAAAACAAAGCAACATTTGGCGCCAATGCTATTTTAGCGGTATCACTAGCAGCAGCTCGCGCAGCGGCAAGTGATAAACGCATCCCTTTATATCAGCACATCAGTGAATTAAATGGTACAGCGGGTCAGTACTCTATGCCATTGCCAATGATGAACATCATCAATGGTGGTGAGCACGCCGATAACAACGTTGATATCCAAGAATTTATGGTGCAACCTGTTGGCGCATCGAGCTTCAAAGAAGGTCTACGTATGGGCGCAGAAGTATTCCATACCTTGAAAAAAGTATTAAGCAGCAAGGGTTACAATACAGCCGTTGGTGATGAAGGCGGTTTCGCCCCTGATTTAGGTTCTAACGCTGAAGCACTTGCAGTGATTAAAGAAGCTGTTGCTATCGCGGGTTATGAGTTAGGTAAAGACATTACGTTAGCGCTTGATTGTGCAGCCTCTGAATTTTATAGCGATGGTAAATACCACCTTAAAGGCGATGACAAAGTATTTAGCAGCGACGAGTTTGGTGACTACTTAAAAGACTTAAGCGAGCAATACCCAATAGTCTCTATTGAAGATGGTCTTGACGAAAGTGATTGGGATGGCTGGGCAAGTTTAACCAAAAAGTTGGGTGATAAAGTGCAGTTAGTTGGTGATGATTTGTTCGTGACCAATACCAAGATCTTAACGCGCGGTATCGAAAATAATATCGCTAACTCTATTTTAATCAAGTATAACCAAATTGGTACGTTAAGTGAGACACTTGATGCGATTAAAATGGCGAAAGACGCTGGCTTTACAGTGGTTATTTCTCATCGCTCTGGTGAAACAGAAGATGCATTTATTGCTGATTTAGCGGTAGGTACAGCGGCTGGTCAAATCAAGACGGGTTCATTGAGCCGTAGTGATCGTGTGGCTAAGTACAATCAATTATTACGCATTGAAGAAGCGTTAGGTGCAAGCGCACCATACAATGGCCTTAGTGAAGTAAAAGGTCAGTAATTAGTTATTTGACTAAACTTGCAGCCTAAGGGCTGCAAGTTTATAAGCGGTCATCCTGCAAGTCTGTTATGCAGGAACTCATCCCTCGCGTTACTCAATTAAGTTATTTAATTAATCAGCTAATCCAACGCTTCTATTCATAACTCAAAGGATCAATTAAGTCATTTCCAGCAAAGGCTTCTAAACGCTCTTGACAAGAACCACATTGACCACAGGCTTTTTCACGCCCGTTATAACAGGTCCAGCTAAGACCATAATCTAATCCCATACGTAAACCGTCTTTTAATATTTCTATCTTATTATTGGTTATATAAGGCGATACAATATCAATCGGCTGATAATTAGCAATCTGTGAGACTTCATTCATTTTGTGCACAAATTCAGGACGACAATCAGGGTATATTGCGTGATCACCACTGTGTGCGCCGTAATAAACCGCATTGGCGTCAATGGATACTGCATAAGCGATAGCCATTGATAACAGCACCATGTTGCGATTAGGCACCACGGTCGACTTCATACTGTCTTCTTCGTAATGTCCCTCTGGAATATCTTCCGTGCTATCGGTAGTTAGTGATGAGCCCGACATTAACGTGCTAATGGCACTAATATCAACCACTTTATGCGCAATGCCTAGTTGCTGACAAACCCTAGCCGCATAATCAATTTCTTTACTATGACGCTGGCCATAATTGAAGGTAAGCGGGTAAACATCTTTGCCTTCTTCAATGGCCTTGTGCAGCACTGTAAAAGAGTCCATGCCACCAGAATAGATCACAACAACTTTTTGTTTCATCTTACTTGTATCTCGACTGTATATAACGTATAAAACGCCCAGTTTACGCGAACTTTAGATAAATGAGTATGATCAAGTTACCACTTAATGAAATTTTTGAATCAATTCAAGGAGAAGGCTCTTTTACCGGCGCTCCTTCTATTTTTGTGCGCCTGCAAGGCTGCCCCGTAGGTTGTGCATGGTGTGATACCAAACATAGCTGGTATTTAGACGAGCAGCATAAAAAGAGCTTTGACGAAGTCGTGGCCAAAACAGGGGACGGTGATAGTTGGTGTGATACAACGGTCCCGCAATTAGTCGAATATTTACTCCATTATCAAGCACGTCACGTAGTGATCAGTGGCGGCGAACCCTGCTTATATGATTTGGTTGAGCTGACCAGTGAGCTTGAAAAGAATGGTTTTAGTTGTCAGTTAGAAACCTCCGGCACCTTTGAAATAAAGGTTAGTGAAAGCTGCCATGTGACGGTATCGCCAAAAGTCGCGATGAAGGGTGGTTTCGAAATTCTTGATCAGGCATTAATTCGTGCCAATGAAATCAAGCACCCAGTGGCAATGACCAGACATATTGAAGAACTTGATTTATTGCTGGCTCGTTTAACACCGGCGCAACTGGCGAAAAAGAAGATATACCTGCAGCCGATCAGCCAACAAAAACGCGCGACAGATCTAGCAATAGCTACCTGCATTGAGCGAAATTGGTGGTTGAGCATTCAAACGCATAAATATTTAGCTATTCAATAACACTTTATACCCGTCATTCTTGAAACCGCTGTTTTATTAAGAAATACGCACTGCTCGCCAGACTTCCTTACATCGCAGATGTAAGGTTCTGCCTCGACCCTATTTCT
>JABSRV010000276.1 GCA_013214905.1 Psychrobium sp.
GATGGCTTATTTGTTATCACCCCATAACTTAATGAATTTTTTGAAGCCAACGCACCTAATGATGGTTTACCTGTTAAGGCGCCATAGCCAAGACTGTTTTTCATCGCAAAACTGCCAAGTCCTGTGATTTTTGATGATGCAATGGCACCAGTTGATGACATAACCACATTGCCTTGATGATCTCTTATTGTGACCGATTCAAGCGTTGCGCTTTTGGCAAACATGTTACCGTTTGGATCAACTGAAAAATTACTACTTCTCAGACCTGAAATGGGGTTGTAGTTAATCGATGGTGTTTTAAATTCCATCCCTACCAATATGCGGTTTGACAGTAAACTATCAGTGACTAGACTTTGAATATGTGCGCTATCAATAAGTGCATTAGTCATTACCGTTTTATTATTAACAACTGAGAATACCGGTGTAAGCTTATTTGGATCTTGTGAAGTAATGACCGCAAACTTTGCACCCTTAATGGCAAATATAGGGTCGGTGCCATCATTAACGAGTCCTACGGAAGACATAAGTCCAGCGACTGACGTTTTAACACCCCATAGGGCCCAAACATCACCATTGTTATTCGCCACTGTTTTACTTAGTACCTGTAAACTAGCACCTACCGATGTACCATTTACATTCTCTATCGAAGATTTTAAAAGCTGATTAGCCGTTGCTATCGATTCGTCAGTGGTAGTTTTGGTGTAAACGCTGCGATAAATATCAGCTGTGACGTTGCTAAGGTCTGTATCAATCGTTGATTTTAGTTGCGTAGTCGCGCTGGTAATTGCATGCTCAGTGCTCACTTTAGTTAGGTATTCCGAGTATAAATGAGCCCCTAATGAATCCCCGTCTTGATCTTCAATGACTGATTTCAAGGCTGTTATAGCGCTAGCAATAGCCAGTTCAGTGTTAACGGTTGTTAAATATTCATTGACTAACGTGGCTGATAAATTATTTAATTTAGTGCTTAATAACAATTGTTTTTGGGCCGATGCTAGTTGCTCGGTTAGAATGGTTTTTTGTTTTTGATATACCAGTGCGTTATCTGCCCGACTAACATCAGCATTCAAATCGTTTGACCAAGCTTCTTGAATTAAGTGTTCTGCTAAATCTTCAAACTCTGGAAACTCTGTAATTGCCTCAATTTCCCTTACAAGAAATTGACCTAAATGCCCTTTGTCAATTTGACCGCCAATAGCACCTAATATTTGCTGTGCTGATTCTTGTGTTTTGACAAAAATCCCCGAAGCGCCCTGCGTTGCCCCTTTCATATCAGCAGTATTAACGAAACGAACCCAATAGTAGTATTGGCTCCCCATATTCACCGTATCACTAAAGATGTCCGTCACTTCTGTCGCTATCAAAACAGCATTGCGAAACACATCGGTTTCACTGCGAAAAACCTCTGTATACGCATGTCCGCGATATGAGGGATGATCCCACGTAAGGGCGATGAAGGTAAAACCACCAACACCCGTTAAATTAACCGGCTTATGTGGTGGCTCGATAGCTCCAGCATTAACGATTGGTAAACCGTTGGTATTGCTGCTTTGAATAGAATTGATGAGTGCTCGGCGCTGCATCTCATCAAGTGATATCAAATCACTCATTAATAGCGCCCTATCATTACCTCGCGCACCAGTTAATCGTTCAATATTTTCAAACACAGCATCTTGTACATTGTCACGCTTATTACTGCGTGGAATGCCGGGGAAATCACTTTTTTTCATTAGCGAATTTCTTGCGTCGATGTAGCAATTGAAACCGAGTGCACTTCCCCTGTTCCGTAAAGCTCAAATTCCCATACATCACCACGTATTGCCGGTAGTCTAAATGCAAAGCTAGGAATGCTGCCCTGTGATAAATGTAATATTTCTTGCTTGTCGGTAAATATCTTTAACCCCACATAATCTATGCCTTCCCCATTAACTCTTGCACAAGTAAAACCAATATCAGGTGTTACATATTCTTTTGATCGCCATACATACGGCATAACATCGTAACTTGCCTCCCATCGTAAAATCTTCCCTTTGTCACAGATATATAGCGCATCATCAATCAACGAGTTAAAACCACAAACCGCTGTTGCTTTAAAGCGCCTAAAATCTTTTGTTGATGGATCAAAAATAAAACATTTGTCCAACTTACTGCCATAAAATGCTAGATAACGCCCCTCCTGAGCATAAGCTTCTATTGTCTCTGGCTTAAACTGTTGCCACTGCTCCCTTGTAATAATGCCATCAGTTAAGGGTATTGCTCCACCTCCTGTAAGCACAACAAGGCCATCAGGACTCGCATAGATTAACGCGCCATTCACTAAAACGGCGCTGCGTTTACTAACACATGCTTGATTTGATTCTAGCTTTTGCCCAGTCATAGATTCTGGTGTAATACCAGAAAAAAACCATGGATAACCATCAGTCAATACAGCTAATGAGTTGCCCATAGCAACAGCAACTACGATGTTATGCTCTGTAGTCATTTGATATTCTGTAGGCCATGCATATGGCAAGTACGCCAAACTAAAGCAGACCGTATTGCCCATAAAGCCGGCTAAAATACCATTTGCCATATTAGTTAATCCCGTTAACTTACTTGGCGGTAGTTCGTAGTTATAGGTGTTTAATGGTGCACCTAGCAAATCGCCGCTAACATCATCCTTAAACGTTGCATCGGCAATAGCGATATCGGCCACTAATAGATAATCTGCGATACCTCCACCGGTCGCTGTACGATAAATACGCCTGCGCGTAATGTTCGAGACATTGATGTTTGGTGGCGAGAACGCCAACGTGACAAGTGTTCCAGCTTCATTAGGGTACTTAATCTCTAATTTATCCGATGCTTCACCTGGAGCGCTTTCTTCACCTTGTTCCGTAACAAAGGTATGCGTGTAATAACGTGTTTCATCATCATTGGCATCAACTTCGTCTGTAGCATCTTCTGTTACTACGCTGATAATCTTAATCTCTGGCGCTGGTACTCCTAACCTGTAACTCGCCGCTGGCATATTACTACCTGAGAAAATGGCGTTATTCGTCACTTTGGGATATCCATCACCACTAAAATAGACTCGTTGCCAAGGATCATTAGCTACTGGACTGCTAACAACATCAACATCAGCCGACCAACTGAACCAATGTTTGTGTAGGTAGTTGTAAATGGTCTTTGTATCAATAGGCACTGTGATATTAGTTAATAGTGGCTTTCTAAGTGGTGATAAATTCCCATGGTAAAAATGGCAGCCTGAAGCGACTTGAGCATATTCATTGGGTAAATGACGGGGATCTAGTTTCACTTGTTCACCCGCAAACTTATTAACAAAAATAGTTGGCATGCATAACCTCAGTGAAAGTAGAATTTAGGAAGGTGATTTGAAATCTTGATGGCCAAAATAGTTAACCGCCCATACATACAATGGGCGTAAAGGCCATTGCACTTGAGCGAGTTGGTCACTAAATATTTTGGTGACTTGGTACTTGGATAAGCCGTGTTCGTACCGATACTGACAAAGTACGTCATGAACTAAACTAGCGTGATATGTCCATGGTTTGCCATCGTATAAAGTCCCATCAGGTGTGCCAATCGTAAATAATCCGAAAACGTGCCATTTGGGACTACAGCCATCCCAGCGATAGCCGCTATTAATAATAATTTGGCCTTGTGAGATTCGAAAGCAGCTATTTTTAAAGTGAATATTTTTAAGTAGAGGATGATGATAACGATATTGTTCATTTAGACGATACCGCCAGACTTTCATTAAACGTTGTCTTCATATAAAGGAAATATAGGTTCACGGTTTTCTACTATTGCTGTTCTCCCCTCAATGACACAACTTTCAGCCCATTCAGTTCGAACCGCAATGTTAACTAACTTAGTCAGCATATATTCTGCGTATGTTTTACGTTTAGCTTTATTCGACCCTTGGATTTTACTTAATACATCATCTGATAAACTAGCAGTGGCACTATCAATTGTTAACTTTTTTGCTACGATGCTAACGACTAGAAGTTCAAGATTAGCCACTCCTGACGCTTTTAGTTTTGTCACATAACTACTTGACCATTTTTCATCTTGCGCTTGTTTTAATTTCGAATAATTAACATAAATATAGTCACTAATATTTTTAAGTTTAAGCGCGGCGATTTCCGTTAATTCATCTTGTTTTAATTGTTCGATTAATTCTGTCGTTAAATCCTTTTCAAAATTCAAAATATATTCATCTTTATCTATTAGGTTACTTGCCATAATTATTTACTCCAGGTGAATTATTAGAAGTAGTGTATGGAAATGGCGCTATCCATTCGGATCGATTATATGGGGAGTTGTTGTACAAACGTTTGGGTGTGGTTACCAGTATTGGATTTATTCCCATACCAATTGCTGTGCCTTTGTAAAGTAGTCCACCTCGCAAATATAGCCCAGAATATACCGGGCTTGCCTGTGTTGGCTTAACTGAGTTATCACTTGTAAATGTTTCATCATGTAGTGGTTGCGAATAACAGATCATTCGATGGCTCTCAAATAATTGAACTGTATTCATATAACTAATATCGTACATCTCAACTGCTATACCATGCCACCCGCCACCGCCCCATG
>JABSRV010000277.1 GCA_013214905.1 Psychrobium sp.
AAGAGCAAAGCGCCTTGTTAGATAAAGCGACTTTTAAGTTTAGATTAGCGTCTGGTCCGGTTGGCGTCATGGCTGCTACTAATGAAGCAGTAGAAGCTGCGCAAACACCGATGATGTTTTATGTCTACGGTGCGGTCATTATTTTGTGCTTAATTAGCTTTAAATCGATCCGTGCAACTATTTCGGTGGTATTGCCATTGTTTGTTGTGTCTACTTTGGCGCAAGCGCTGATGACCTTCCTGGACATTGGATTGACGGTGTCTACATTACCGGTGATTGCATTGGGCGTGGGCATAGGTGTCGACTACGGCATTTATATATTAGCAACTATGTCTAATTTACTTAATCAGGGCATGACGGTGCAGCAAGCGTATTTGGCGGCATTGCGAGAGCGAGGCATGGCGGTTATTTTCACCGGCGTGACCTTAGCGATTGGCGTAAGCACGTGGTTTTTCTCGGCGCTTAAGTTCCAAATGGACATGGGCATCTTGTTAACCTTTATGTTTTTGGTCAATATGCTGGGCGCTATTGTGGTTTTACCCGCGCTAGCTAACTTGCTGTGGTTTAAGCAAGGGAAAAAAGAGTTAAAATAAGCGTCAACTATTGCTGACAAAAATAGAAAAAGAGGCCGAAAAATGGCCTCTTTTTTTATGCCTTGCATAATGATTCACTAAATATGCGTTAAATGACAATTGCTGCTAATTAACTGGTTTTACGAGTGCTTTTTTGGAAAATAGTTCTCGATTCCATTCGAATTAAGGAATAGACTAGTTTCATAAAAACGATAAATCGGCTATGGCAGGATGCCTAGCTATCAGGTCAGAGACAACACTAAGCGTGTTTAATTTAGGAATCGAGACTATGGCATTAAAAGATGCAAACTCCTCTGTACTTTTGGAAAACGTGGCGCAAATGATAAGTGATAACGTTAGCGATGAAATTTCTCCGCTAGTGAATTTATTCACCAAAATAATCTACGGCGACATCTCCGAAGACGATATTGCAACTCGTAGTGACAGCGACTTATATGGCGCTGCGCTAAGCTTGTGGGGCACGTTAAATGAGCGTAAACTTTATGAGCAACAAGTAAAAGTATATAATCCAGTATTATCACGTCATGGTTGGCAACCAACCAAGACGATTATCGAAATTGTGCATGATGATATGCCATTTTTGGTTGATTCGGTCAACATGGCGCTAAAACGTTTAAGTTTAAGCAGCCATTTATTCTTGCACTACCCAATTAGTGTTAGCCGTGATGACTCGGCTAATATCACGTCAATTGCTGGACTTAAAAATAAAGTAAAGCAAACCGAAGATGTAACAATTTTTTTGATTGAAATCGATCGCATTGACTCAGATGAAATATTAAAACAAGTAAAAAATGAACTTGTGTCTGTGCTAGAAGAAGTCAAATTGGCGGTACACGATTGGAAACCAATGCGTAAAAAACTAAAATCCATCATCGAAAATTTACCAAAAGCGCAATTCCCTGGTAAAGCCAGTGAAAAACAAGAAACATTAAACTTTTTACAGTGGATTTTTGAAGGTAATTTTACGTTATTGGGTTATCGCTCGTACGACCTGGATGCAATTGAAGGTGATATTAAATTAGTGCCTGATGCAGACTCTAGTTTGGGTTTGATGGTTAAGTCTTCTGATACACAACCAAAACTACTATCAAGCTTAACCGATGGCGCAAGACGTGAAGCGACCTCGGAGCGTTTAATGTTATTGACTAAAAGTAATAGCATTTGTCGCGTGCATCGCCCGACCAAAACCGATTATATTGGCATCAAGCGTTTTGACAAATCAGGACGAGTGATTGGTGAAGATCGTTTTATCGGCCTTTACAGTTCAAGTATCTATAACAATAGCGTGTTCCAAATTCCATACTTGGGCGATAAGCTTAATCGTATTACGGCATCATCATCGTTTAGTAAGGGCAGCCATGACTATAAAGCGATGCAACATTTCTTAGAAACTTATCCACGTGATGAGTTAATTCAGGCGACTGAAGAAGAGTTGTTGGCGACCTGTATTTCAGTGCTAAAACATCAAGAACGTGACGCGGTAAAATTAATTATCCGTGAAGATAGTTTTGGCCGTTTTTACTCTTGCGTCGTTTATGTCTCAAAAGATAAATACAATACTCAGTTGCGTGAAAGAACGCAGCAGGTGTTTGCTCGTCATTTTGAATCAGACCAAGACGTAGAGTTTACGACTTACTTCTCAGAATCTAATCTGGCTCGTACACATTACATTGTGCAGTTAAAGCCAAATAACAGACCGGAAATCAGTGTGAAAGCCATCGAAAATGATCTAATTGAAGCGGCTCGTTCATGGGACGACAAGCTAGAAAACGCATTAATCGCTCATCATGGTGAAACAACAGCCAAATCATTAAGCGATAAATATAATAAAGCCTTTAGCCAAAGCTATAAAACAGACGTATTACCCGGCATCGCTGTGGTTGATATTGCCAAATTAGAATCGCTAGATCGCAAGCATAATTTGGGGATGATTTTTTACCGTCCACTAGAGCTAAAAAAAGGCAGCAAGCAAGTTCGTCTAAAGCTATTTAGCTTAGACGAGCCATTACATTTGTCTGATGTGCTTCCAATGTTAGAAAACTTTGGTTTGCGTATTGTTGGCGAGCGTCCATATGAATTATCACTGGAAGGAGGTCACTCGGCTTGGGTACTTGATTTCCAAATGCTGCACACCGGTAAGAATGATTTTGATATTAATGTGGTTCAAAACACCTTCCAAAATGCATTTGGCCAGGTTTGGACTAACGAACTTGAAGACGATGGTTTTAATAAACTGTTGTTAGCGTCGAACATGACGGGGCGTCAAATTACCATTTTACGTGCTTATGCTAAATATATGCGTCAAATTGGTAGCACGTTCAATCAATCATACGTTGAAGAAACGATGGGACGCTATCCTGAAATTGCCGACTATATCGTTGAGCTATTTAGCGTGAAGTTTGATCCAAGTTTAAAGTTTAGCCAAAAGAAAGTTGATACGGTTACAAATTTGATTATTGATCGCTTAGATCTTGTGGCTAATCTGGATGATGACCGTATTATTCGTCGTTATTTGGACATGGTATTGGCGACAATTCGTACCAACTTCTATCAAAAGAATGCACAAGGTGGCGATAAGTCATATATCTCATTTAAGTTCCGTCCTGAGCTTATTCCTGAAATGCCGCGACCATTGCCAAAGTTTGAAATTTTCGTTTACTCACCAAGAGTCGAAGGCGTACATTTACGTGGCGGTAAAATTGCTCGTGGTGGTTTACGTTGGTCTGACCGTCGTGAAGATTTCCGCACTGAAGTATTGGGCTTGGTCAAAGCGCAGCAAGTTAAAAACACGGTTATCGTGCCTGTTGGTGCTAAAGGTGGTTTTGTCTGTAAGAAACTTCCAACCGAAGGTGGCCGCGAGGCATTCTTTAGCGAAGGTCAAGAGTGTTACAAAATCTTCATTCGCGCATTATTAGACATCACCGACAACATTGTCGATGGTGAATTAGTGCCGCCAGTTGATGTGGTTCGCCACGATGAAGATGATCCGTATCTAGTGGTTGCTGCCGACAAAGGCACCGCAACGTTCTCTGATATTGCTAATGGTATTTCAGACGAATATAACTTCTGGATGGGTGATGCATTCGCCTCTGGTGGTAGTGTTGGTTACGATCACAAGAAAATGGGTATTACGGCTCGTGGTGGTTGGGAGTCTGTTAAACGTCATTTCCGCGAAATTGGTATTGATTGCCAAACGACTGACTTTACCTGTACCGCAGTGGGCGATATGGCCGGTGATGTATTTGGTAATGGCATGTTGTTATCAAAGCATACTTGTTTGCAAGTCGCTTTTAACCATTTACACATATTTATTGACCCGACACCTGATGCAGCGAAAAGCTGGGTTGAGCGAGATCGTCTGTTTAATTTACCACGTTCGTCGTGGGACGATTACAACCGTGAGCTTATCTCTAAGGGCGGCGGTATTTTCTCGCGCAGCGCTAAGTCGATTGAGTTAACGCCTGAAATCAAAAAGATGCTTGGTCTTAAACGCGCTAGCATGACGCCAAATGATTTACTCAACGCCGTATTAAAAATGAAAGTTGATTTGTTCTGGAATGGCGGCATTGGTACTTACCTTAAAGCAAGCACTGAAAGCCATGCGGATGTTGGCGATCGCGCTAACGATTCTCTGCGCATTAACGGCGGCGAAATGCAGGCACGCATTATTGGTGAGGGTGGTAATCTAGGTTGTACTCAGTTAGGGCGTATTGAATATGCAATGACCGGTGGCCGCATGAATACCGATTTCATTGATAACGTTGGTGGTGTTGATTGTTCGGACAATGAAGTTAACATCAAGATATTGCTCAATGGCTTAGTCACCACTGGTGATTTAACCGTTAAGCAACGTAACGTACTGTTGTACTCAATGACTGACGAAGTGGGTGACATTGTCATCGAGAATCACAATCGTCAAACTCAGTCGTTGTCTATTAGTACCTGGGGCGGCGTTAAAATGCTTAAAGAGCAGAC
>JABSRV010000278.1 GCA_013214905.1 Psychrobium sp.
TAAATGTCATTAATTATGACCGCCTCACTGCTGCTATCTATAGCGTGAATATCATTACTATCTACCCAACCTAAAAGCTCTCGTGATAATGGTGCTAAACCAATACTAAAAGATTTTGAGCCCATAATACTAAATAGATCACCATAATTAACTGCTCCCCAATAACCTTGTTTCAAGTGTGTTTCTAACACTTTGAAAATACTATTATCAAGACCGTATCTAGTTAAGCCATTGTCATGATCCAAATTCCCCAGCAGGTGAAAAAGCTCATGTGCCGTGCTCTTTTCACTTGATGTCAGTGGTGCTTGCTCTTGAGTATAGAACTCAGACATAATCTTGGGATTGTCACGGAGTATCTCGAGTTCAGCCCACGTCCTATCGGTAGAATCTATGTCGAGATAAAGCGCTTCATTAAAATCATCGTCATTCATATTCGTTGTGGCGTAATGATAGCCGTCTAGCCCTTTATCACCTTGCTTAACGTTAAAGCCCTGGTCGAAATTGCTAGCAAAAGGCTGGTGCCAAATCTCGTCATCATAGAAGGTAAAGATCATGCTATGGTAATCGTCGATGTTTATATTCTCAGGAATGTTGAGGTAATGGGTAGCCATTGTAGGTAAGAAAAAAGATTGACATTTATTGATATCGCCAAGTTTTTCGGTAAATGAAAAATCTGGCTCGGCGCTAACTGATTGACCTTCTTTATTCTCATCATACCAAGTGCGTGCTAAGGGCATCATCACCGTTAGATCACACTTGCTGGATAAATCAGCCGTATTATCTAGATAAACATAATTTAAAGCGGTTTGACTTAAGTGGATTGTTCTCATTTTTTCACGAGATACTGTCATCGGCTCTAAATGAACAACATCAAATTTAACTTGGTGTTTACCGTTAGAGAGGTAATTTACATAAGCCGTAATACTGTTGTAATGTTTGTTGATATCCGCCTGGTTAATGCTCGTTTCACTGTCTGCATAGGTCGCACTATAGACTATGTGCTTAGTGACTATTTTACCCGCTTCATTGGTGATAACGATATTAAACGGCTTAGTGCTTTTCACTATGCCGTTTAGTGTGGCAATAATTTCGATATCAAAATAGACATATTCAACATTTTTATGAATGTTGATAAATAACTTGGCAATACCGCTGATAACGCCCTGTTTTTCATTAAAAGTTAACCAATAAGGTTTATTTTTAATGGTAAAAGTAACGTCAGTATTATTATTCCAGTCACCAAAATCAGCGCGGTAAGTATATGCCTTACCATCAACAGCATTGGTGATGGGTTTATCATTGATAGCTACATCAACACTAGCGGCGGTGTCATCATTGGTTTTTTTTTCGCCGCCACAACCAGAAGTGCTTAGCGTTAACACCAACAATAAGAGTGTTAAAATAGTTCTTTGTATATTCATCTGTAACCTGACTTGGATAATACGTTTAATTTCTAGAGTGAATGGCAGTTGTTATCATTGTGGTATTTTCTCGTCAAAGGTGATTCTTTATCAGAAAAAAACATTTTACCACTTCAAGGTTAGGACAATCATAAACGTATGTTCAATCAGTTTTGACGCCCAATATATTTTGGCTGGAAGGTAACACGAACAATTGGAACAGGCAATATTAGAAGGGGATGGTCTATTTTTCGTTCGAATATTTGTGAAGTGAAGCGGGTTATAGCTCGATTAGAGATAAGAATGATAAGTTAAGAAAGTCTCTTAATCTGTGGCCAAATTTTGTTGACCACCACACGTCTTGAAATTTAGTTCACTTGGGTATATTTAGATCTACGCGTTCTTTATAAGGAGTAATCATTATGGTTACTCTTGTTCGTCAATTGATTACGTCATATCTGAAACTAAAAAGCAAAGTCATAATTTGGACAGTCATAAAATCAGACTGATATTAAATGACTTTAAAACCCATTCATTTTTTTGAAATAATCTAGCAGCAAATTTCGAGCACTAAAACATGTTAGGTCATTGAATTATCAGTGGAAGCATCTGTATGGAATTGCCATTCTAAACGCTGGGGGAAATTCATCAGGAAGCATCAGTAAAGATGGGACAGCCATAAAATATGATTGATATTCAATGGCTTTAAAGCCCCATTCATTTTAGTGATGTAATTTAGACCCAAAGGGCGAATCGCGCAACGATGTTAAGTTGTTGATTTATCGATGCTGAATGTTGCAGATACTTGCGGCTTTAAGCATTAGAAATAGTATCGCGAACTTAATAAACAAAGCCGACCGTTCAAGCAAGTCGTAACTCACTTGTTCGCGAAAGCGACCTACAAATTTGATAACAATTAGGGTGATAATAACAATAGAGAGAATCTCATAATGCCTAAAACGTCGGTTCCGCAGTGCTTAAAGTGATTTATCTTAGAGTCGGGCAATCGATGATTGCCCGTATTTTGCTATTTTTACGAATTCACCTTGGTCACATTGATACGTAGGGTTAAACGTTGTCCTGGCTGGATATATTTCTTACCCGCTAATGCATTCCATTTCATGACATCGGACATTTTTAATTTAAACTTCTGCGCTATTTTTGCAATGGAGTCACCACTGCGTACTTTGTAAGTAATGGTGCGCCATATATTGTTGCTCTCGCTGCTCTTACTGCCTTTTTTCCAAATCACCAATGAACGACCTAAGGCTAACGAGTCAGTAGGGGCCATGCCGTTCCATTTAGCGATGCTGCGATGGCTCACCTTATATTTACGAGCAATGTCCCACAAATTATCACCTGACTGTACAAGGTGCGTCAGTTTAACGCCGCTGCGTTTCTTGTTTTGTGTGCTTTGCAATCGGGTATTGCTCGACAATGTATATTGCGATAACTCTTGTGCAGCCACTGGAATTAATAAAAATTTGCCGCTGTGAATACGATTACCGATGATGTTATTAACATCTTTAATGATCGCGACCGAGGTTTGATTTCGCTGAGCAATAACGCCCAAACTATCTCCTTGTTTGACTTTATAACGCAGCCATTTTACTCGTTGCTTTGCATTGGTATTTGCTAAAGCTTGGTTAAAAGCCAGTACATTTCCAACAGGTAACATCAGCTGGTGATTGCCGTTAGGATCGGTTGCCCAGCGATTAAAGCCAGGATTTAGTTGATATAGCGTGGCTAATGAAATGCCAGCAAACTTAGCCGCTAACGCTAAATCTATCTGACTTTTGCATTCTACTAACGCTATGCGCTGTTTATTGTCGATGTGCGGCCAAGTCATTGAGTATTGTTTGGCGTGGTGTATTAATTTGACCAAGGCCAATAATTTAGGCACGTAATCACGCGTTTCTTTAGGCAGCTTAAGTGACCAAAAGTCGGTTGCCTTACCTGCTTTACGGTTTTTAGTAATAGCGCGACCCACGCGACCTTCACCTGAATTGTAAGCGGCGAGGGCCAGTAACCAGTCACCGTTAAAACGGCGGTGCAAGTATTGTAAATAATCTAACGCGGCATAGGTTGAAGCCGCAACATCACGGCGGCCGTCATACCACCAGTTTTGGCGTAATCCGAACCTAGCACCGGTGCTTGAAATAATTTGCCACATGCCTGAGGCCGCGCCATGAGAATAGGCAAAAGGATCGAAAGCACTTTCTACCACCGGCAACAACGCTATTTCTAGCGGCATGTTTCGCTTTTCAAGCTCTTCGACGATGAAGAATAAATAGGGCTCGGCGCGTTTAGACACGCGTTGAATATAATTGGGGTGCTTTTTATACCAATTAAGCTGCGCGGTGACATGTTTGTTGTCGAGTTCTGGTAATGAAAACTGCATGTTGATGCGTTGCCATAAATTGGCGACTTGTTGCGGCGTTACTATTGCTGGTTCTGGTTTAGCTTGTGCAGGCTGTTTTATCAGCGTAGCAGCGACAGGTTTATCTATTAAGTCGTCATGAGCGAGACGTTTATTCTCGGGTGATGTTTGACAGCCAAACAAAGAATATGCGGCGATGAGCAGCACATAACGCAAAGTATATTTCGACAAACCTACAACCTATCACAAAAAAATCGCGCCATTGTATCCTAAAGAAGATGAACAGTGGGCGATTAGTCAGGATATTCGACTTGTTTGGCTTAAAAATTATCTTTCCAGGCTCTTAATAGGGCAAAGTTTTCAATGACATCGGTAACGACAGTTTGTTTATGTTTGTCGGCAATGGCTTGTTGCACCGATGTTTTACCTACTCTAAAAAATGGATTGCTGCTTAATTCTTGCTCGATGGTGCTTGGGATAGTTGGCTCATTGCAAACACGCTGCTGGCGGCAGTAATCAATACGCGCGATTAACGCTAAATTATGCGGTTCGACGGTTAAAGCAAAGTCTAAATTAGCCAAGGTATATTCATGAGCGCAATAGATCTTCGTTGTTGGCGGCAGTTTGGCCAGTGTTGCCAATGAATGCTGAAATTGCTCGGCGCTGCCCTCAAACATTCTGCCGCAACCACCGGCAAATAAAGTATCACCACAAAACAAACTTGCATCGTCAACAAAAGCGATATGACCAAGAGTATGACCTGGCACATCGATAATATGAA
>JABSRV010000279.1 GCA_013214905.1 Psychrobium sp.
CTTATGCGCGTCAAATTGTTACTCTAACGTATCCCCATATCGGTAATACTGGTACCAACAAAGCAGACGAAGAGTCTAGCCAAATCCACGCTTGTGGATTGGTCATTCGCGACTTGCCATTGATAACCAGTAGTTTCCGTAACGAGAAAGCGTTAGATGTGTATTTGTCTGACGCCGGTGTTGTTGGTATTGCTAATATTGATACGCGTCGTTTAACGCGCATATTAAGCAGTAAGGGCGCTCAAGCCGGTTGTATTATGGCTGGTGACGTTGACGATGCAAAAGCATTAGAGCTTGCTCAGTCATTTGCTGGTCTTAAAGGCATGGATTTAGCCAAAGAAGTAACGACCAAAGAAACCTATAGCTTTACCAAGAAAACATGGACCTTGGAAAATGGTTTGCCAAGTGAAAAACCAGCGACTGAGTTACCTCATCACGTTGTCGCTTACGATTTCGGTATTAAAGATAATATCATGCGTATGTTAGTTGACCGTGGTTGTCGTTTAACGGTTGTGCCTGCACAAACGCCAGCGAGTGAAGTATTGGCGTTAAAGCCAGACGGTATTTTCTTGTCAAATGGTCCTGGCGATCCAGAGCCGTGTACCTACGCGATTGAAGCAATCCAAGAATTCCTTAAGACTGAAACACCAATTTTTGGTATTTGTTTAGGGCATCAGTTGTTAGCACTTGCTAGCGGCGCGAAGACTGTGAAAATGAAGTTTGGTCATCACGGTGCTAACCATCCAGTACAAGAACTTTCGAGTGGTCGTGTGATGATCACTGCGCAAAATCATGGTTTTGCAGCTGACGAAGCAACATTGCCAGCGAATGTTAAAGCAACGCATAAGTCATTGTTTGATGGCTCTTTGCAAGGTTTGCATTTAACCGACAAGCCAGCCTTTAGCTTTCAAGGACACCCTGAAGCTAGCCCAGGTCCGCATGATGCTGCGCCACTGTTCAATCATTTCATCGATTTGATTGAAACTTTTAAAGCTAATAAATAATCACCAGTCTGTGACAGACAAAGATAGGACTTAAATTATGCCAAAACGTACCGACATAAAAAGCATTCTAATTTTGGGCGCGGGCCCAATCGTCATTGGTCAGGCTTGTGAGTTTGACTATTCTGGCGCGCAAGCGTGTAAAGCACTGCGAGAAGAAGGTTATCGAGTTATTTTAGTAAACTCTAACCCTGCCACTATTATGACCGACCCTGAAATGGCTGATGCGACATACATCGAGCCAATTCATTGGGAAATTGTTGAAAAAATCATTGAAAAAGAACGTCCATGTGCGGTATTACCGACCATGGGTGGCCAAACTGCCCTAAACTGTGCCCTTGAGCTTGAAAGCAAAGGAGTATTGGCTAAATACAATGTTGAGATGATTGGCGCGACGGCTGACGCGATTGATAAAGCGGAAGATCGCAGCCGCTTTGACATCGCCATGAAGAAAATTGGCTTAGCAACACCAGAACACGGCATTGCGCACACAATAGAAGAAGCACACGCGGTGCAACGTAAAGTTGGCTTCCCGTGTATTATTCGTCCGTCATTTACCATGGGCGGCACCGGTGGCGGCATCGCTTACAACGTTGAAGAATTCGTTGAAATTTGTACCCGTGGTTTAGACTTAAGCCCGACTACTGAATTGCTAATCGATGAATCACTTATCGGTTGGAAAGAATTTGAAATGGAAGTGGTTCGAGACAAAAAAGATAATTGTATTATCGTTTGTACCATTGAAAATATTGACCCAATGGGTATTCATACCGGTGACTCAATCACCGTAGCGCCAGCACAAACATTAACCGACAAAGAATTCCAGTTAATGCGTAATGCGTCAATGGCTGTATTACGTGAAATCGGCGTTGAAACGGGTGGTTCTAATGTGCAGTTTGGTATTTGTCCAGACACTGGTCGCATGATTATCATTGAAATGAATCCACGTGTATCACGCTCTTCTGCATTAGCGTCAAAAGCAACGGGTTTCCCGATTGCTAAAATCGCAGCTAAGTTAGCGATAGGTTACACGCTTGACGAATTAGACAACGATATCACCGGTGGTAAAACACCAGCGTCGTTCGAACCGTCAATCGATTACGTCGTGACTAAAATCCCACGTTTTAACTTTGAAAAATTTGCTGGCTGTGAAGATCGTCTAACCACACAGATGAAATCTGTTGGTGAAGTGATGGCGATTGGTCGTAATCAACAAGAGTCTTTGCAAAAAGCCTTACGTGGATTGGAAGTCGGTGTTACCGGTTTTGATTCTATTGTTGATATCAAGGGTAGCGACGCTAAAAGTAAGATTTTACATGAATTAGCCAACGCTGGTAGCGACCGAATTTGGTATATTGCTGACGCATTCCGCATTGGTATGACGCTTGATGAAGTTTACAAGATCACCATGATTGACCGTTTCTTCCTGGTTCAAATATCAGACATTGTTGAAGAAGAAGCCAAGGTTGCTAAGGGAGGCATGGTTAATCTAACGAGTGATTACTTACGTAGCCTTAAGCGTAAAGGTTTCGCCGATGCTCGTTTGGCGACTTTATTAGACGTCGCTGAATCAGAAGTACGTAAACTACGTGATCGTTTCGACATTCATCCTGTTTACAAACGTGTTGATACCTGTGCCGCGGAATTCTCGTCAGACACCGCTTACATGTATTCAACTTACGATGAAGAATGTGAAGCAAACCCTACTGATCGTGAGAAAATTATGATTATTGGTGGTGGTCCTAACCGTATCGGCCAAGGCATTGAGTTTGATTACTGTTGTGTGCACGCGGCGCAAGCGATGCGTGAAGAAGGGTTTGAAACCATCATGGTTAACTGTAACCCTGAAACCGTTTCTACCGATTACGATACCTCAGACCGTTTATACTTTGAGTCAATTACCTTTGAAGACGTGATTGAAATCGTACGCATCGAAAAGCCGAAGGGCGTTATCGTGCAATACGGTGGTCAAACACCATTAAAACTAGCTCGTGCCTTAGAAGCCGCTGGTGTACCAATCATTGGTACCTCACCAGACGCTATTGACCGTGCTGAAGATCGTGAACGTTTTTCGAAGATGGTTGAGCGTTTAGGCATCAAGCAACCGACCAACGCAACGGTAAGTAATTTAGAAGAAGCGGTTGTTGAGTCTGCTACCATTGGTTTTCCATTAGTTGTACGCCCATCTTATGTATTAGGTGGCCGCGCCATGGAAATCGTTTACGATGAGCAAGACTTACGTCGTTACATGGCCGCAGCTGTTAGCGTGTCAAATGACTCTCCAATCTTACTGGATCGTTTCTTAGACAACGCAATAGAAGTTGATGTTGACGCGGTATGTGACGGTGTTGACGTGGTTATCGGCGGCATCATGGAGCATATCGAAGAAGCGGGTGTTCACTCTGGTGACTCTGGTTGTTCATTGCCTCCTTATACGTTAAGCGAAGATATTCAAGATCGCCTGCGTAAGAAAGTACGTTTGCTAGCATTAGAACTTGGCGTTATTGGTTTAATGAATACCCAGTTCGCGATTAAAGATAATGTTATCTACATGATAGAAGTGAATCCACGTGCCGCACGTACTATTCCTTTCGTATCAAAAGCGACTGGTGTGCCACTGGCTAAGATTGCCGCTAAGGTAATGGCTGGAATATCGCTGCAACAGCAAGGTTTCACTAAAGAAGTGATCCCACCATACTTCTCAGTAAAAGAAGTGGTATTGCCGTTCAACAAGTTCCACGGCGCTGACCCGATTCTTGGCCCTGAAATGCGCTCGACCGGCGAAGTCATGGGCACTGGTGATACATTCGCTGAAGCTTATGCTAAAGCGCAACTTGGTGCACAATCAAACGTGCCTAAGAAAGGCCGCGCACTTATTTCTGTTCGTAACAGTGACAAAGGTCGCGTTGCCCAATTGGCGAAAAAGCTAATCGATTTGGGTTATGAAATTGACGCGACTCACGGCACGGCAGTTATCTTGGGCGAAGCGGGCATAAACCCTCGTTTAGTCAACAAGGTCAGCGAAGGTCGTCCTCATATCCTTGATAGAATCACCAACGGTGAATACGCCTACATTGTCAATACAACAGAAGGCCGTCAAGCGATTAACGATTCGCGTAAGTTACGTGCCGGTGCTTTGCGTTACAAGGTAAGTTACACCACTACCATGAATGCAGCACTTGCTACTTGTGACGCTATATTGGCCGATGATCGCGCCACTGTAACGTCAATTCAAGAATTGCACGCTAGAATCTAAACCGTCAATCGATTAGGTTATAAAGCAAATAAAAAGGGCTTACTGAGGTAAGCCCTTTTTTTGTTTATTTTCAGTGGCCTACAGATTAACAGCGTCGTTATTGGCAATCACTACCACTGTAAATAAATGCCCAGTTGTGCTGCTTAACATTAACTATAAGGGGACCGCGTCCTGCTAACGCTGTTACCTACGTGCTGTAGGTAACAGCGTGTCTCTCAATCCTAATAGTTAGCTATTAGTCAATCAAGCGCCTTGCTCTAATGCGTTTATCCTCACTATA
>JABSRV010000028.1 GCA_013214905.1 Psychrobium sp.
GGCCCGCCGTATCTACCTGCTCTAAATCTGCAAGTTCAACATTGAGTGTGCCTGAAAATTCTTGTAAGCGCTTAGCTACTGGTAATAACTCATGTAAGGTCTTTCGGTTAAGAATACCCAACATCGCGACACTGGTTGCTGATGTTCTCTGCCAAGTCAGCATTATGAACTAACTCGTGAAACAATCGACTTTTTGGCTTGTATGTCTAATTGCTCAATTAAATATTTAATACCGTGCTTGCGTATGACGCCATTAAACTCGCTTTGCTTAGTTTTCACCATGCTAATGCCTTCCGCAACCAAATCATAAGCGCGCCAGTTACCGGTTTTTTTACTCACGCGTAATTTAAAGCTAATTTTAATTGGCGGACGACTAGCATCCACAATCACTAATTTCACCGATACTATTTTTTTCTTCTTAACTTCTTGCGGCGGCGCATAGGTTACTTGCTGTTGGTCATATAAGGTGAAAACATTGGCATACGTGGTGATCATGTAACGGCGGAAGACTGTAGAAAACGCCTTAAACTCGGCTTTACTCAACTTTCTGTAGTGATTGCCCAATACTTTTTTTGCCGCATATGAATTATGGATATACGGCATTAATTCGTCTTCAACGATGATTTTCAAATGATTAATATCTTCATCAATCATTGAACGCTCATCACGAATTCGAGCAAACGTTTGCTCGCTTACTTGATGAATCAACTCGTAGGGGTTCTTTTTGTTAACCACTTTAGTCGCTTCGCTAGTCTCAGTAGCCGCTAAAACCGAGAATGCACTGCTCACAATAAGCAATGTCAGAGATAACTTCTTTATTATATTAAACATGATGTTTACCTACTTAGTCGTCGTTGCCGCCGTAAAGGAACTGGCCAATTAAATCTTCTAATACCATGGCAGAACGCGTATCTTCGATCATGCCGCCACTGGTTAATATTTCACTGTCTTCGTCGATAAAACCTGGCGTTAGACCTATAAATTGCTCGCCTAACAAACCAGAGGTTAAGATGGCTACCGAACTAGAGTCTGAAAACTGGTTAAATTTACTCTCAATTTTCATCACCACTAACGGACTAAAATCATCGTCTAAGCTAATGGCTGAAACCCGTCCAACAACGACGCCGCCTACTTTAACCGCTGAACGCACTTTAAGGCCGCCCACATTATCAAATTTGGCGCTAAGCACATAAACATCTCCGCCCCCACCCATACGGCTGTCTGCAACTTTAATCGCTAACATGAGAATGGCGGCAATACCTATTAATAAGAACGCACCGACCATTAATTGAATTTTTTTACTAATCATTTACCCATACCCAAGTGCCAGATCCCCGACACACTAATTTAATCTATCTGAACAAACGGTGAATCAAACCAAATTTTCACCGTATCGCTATAAATACCGTTTTGATGTTAACTAAACATCAACGCGGTGAGAATAAAGTCTAAGCCCAATACCGCTAAGCTTGCTGTTACAACCGTGGAAGTAGTTGCCTTACTAATACCTTCTGACGTTGGAACTGCGTCATAGCCTTTATGCAAGGCAATCCAAGTAATCACGACTGCAAATACCATGCTTTTGAGCAAGCCAGTGGCTATATCTTGGTTCCAATCGACTGACGCTTGCATAATAGCCCAAAAAGCACCGGTATCAACACCGAGCCAATCAACACCGACCAAATGACCACCTAAAATTCCGAACGCCGAAAAGATAGCAGATAACAATGGCAAACTTATCAATCCCGCCCAAAAGCGCGGTGCTATAATTTGATGCATTGGGTCAATGGCCATCATTTCTAGCGAACTTAATTGCTCGGTTGCTTTCATTAAGCCAATTTCAGCGGTTAATGCAGAGCCAGCACGACCTGCAAACAATAAAGCAGAGACCACAGGCCCGAGCTCTCGCAACAACGACAACGCAACCATTTGACCTAAGCTTTGCTCAGCGCCAAAGCCGACTAACAAGCTATAACCTTGTAAAGACAGCACCATGCCAATGAATAATCCAGCGATAACAATAATAACTAAGGATTGAACACCAACCACGTATAGCTGTTTAACTAACAACGGGAAGAATTTAACGCCACGGCCAGACGGTTTTAACGCGCCTAACAACAGCATCCCAGCGCGACCTGCTCCCGTTATAAAGTTGATGCCGCTGTTACCAAGGCTAAGCAATGTTTTAGTCAACATTGTTACACATCTCCTTTTTATAATCTTGATGTGGAAAATGGAAAGGAACAGGGCCATCGGGACGACCTTCCATAAACTGTATAACTTGTTCTGACTTCTCTTGGCGTAGCTGCTGTGGGGTACCCTGAGCAATCACGGTTTGATTAGCAATGATATAAACGTAATCGGCAATGCTTAGCACTTCCTCTACGTCATGGGACACCACGATAGACGTAAGGCCGAGTGCATCGTTAAGCTCTCTGATCAAACGCACTATCACTGCCATAGAAATAGGATCTTGTCCGGCAAAAGGTTCGTCATACATAATAAGTTCGGGATCAAGTGCAATTGAACGCGCCAATGCGGCTCGTCTCGCCATGCCTCCCGACAACTCTGCTGGAAATAATTGCGCCGCGCCGCGCAAACCAACCGCCTCTAGTTTCATCAACACAACTTTATTGATAATCGATTCAGGCAGTTTGGTATGCTCGCGGATAGGGAAAGCTACGTTATCAAACACGGACATTTCGGTAAATAACGCGCCCGACTGAAATAACATGCCCATTTTACGGCGCATCTTAAACAACGATTTTCGTGACGCCGTCACGATATTTTCATCGTTAAATAATATTTTTCCGCTGTTAGGCAACAACTGTCCACCGATAAGGCGCAACAATGTTGTTTTTCCGATACCACTAGGTCCCATAATCGCGGTAACTTTACCGCGTGGCACCTTTAAGTTGATATCGTTGTAGATGATACGATCTTCTCTTTTGAAGCTAAGATCGGATATCTCAATAATATTGTCAGATAAATTCAACTGTCCGATATTCCTTTAAAATCACCATTGATTTGGCGTATTCCAATTAATTATTTGCCGTCATGCAGGCAAGTATAGTAAATACTAATCGATTGCCATTATTTGATACAGTGGCTAGTGCTCATTTTTTGTATTTAATTGTATGAAAATTGTAATCAAACGTACCGATTAACATGCGCGCAACAATTCAACAACCAGCTCGTAATGAATGTATCCTAAATGGCGCCCGCGATACAACATTTTGAAATATGACCGCGCTAACGGCTTGTCCGTTCAACAATATTACGAAAAATGTTAATTTAACGGCATTTAGGCTTTATTTTTGCCATCGAAATAGCGACAATCATGCCTTTCCTCATAATAATAGCTTGTAGTCGATGATACTTAGTATAACTTTTCTCCTTGTTGGTCTTATTGGCCTAATTTGGAGTGCCGATAAATTTGTCTATGGCGCCGCCGCCATCGCCAGAAATTTTGGCTTGCCGCCATTAATTATCGGACTAACCATCGTCGCCATGGGTTCGTCAGCGCCTGAAATTATGGTCGCTATCACAGCCTCGCTTGACGGCGCGCCAAACACAGCCATCGGCAATGCGCTTGGCTCTAACATTACCAACATCGCCTTAGTGTTAGGCATCACAGCATTAATTAAGCCATTAATGGTTAACTCTCAATTAATAAATCGTGAATTGCCGATATTAGTATTAGTCTCTGGCATCGCCGCTTTTATTTTATTCGACCAAAAATTAACGGCAACTGAAGGCACAATACTGCTTTCTCTATTTTTTATTACGATGGCGCTGCTTGCTTGGTTAACCTTGCGTGATACAAAAAAAGAAGACCCATTGCTTATCGAAGCTCAAGGCGATGTACCAGAAGGCGTGTCGAATCAAATGGCTACGCTTTGGATTGTCGTTGGTCTTATCATGCTGCCTATCTCGTCACATTTCGTGGTAGGAGGCGCCATTGATATCGCTAGATTCTTTGGCATTTCGGAATTAGTCATTGGCCTAACCATTATCGCTATTGGTACGAGCCTGCCCGAGTTAGCGGCCTGTATTGCGAGCATTAAGAATAACGAGCATGATCTCGCATTAGGTAATATCATTGGCTCAAACATCTTTAATATCTTGGCTGTGTTATCCGTTCCCGCGCTTATTGCGCCAGGCATTTTTGACGAAGCCGCGTCAGGGCGAGATATGTATATGATGTTTGGCTTAACATTAGTACTGTTCGGTATGTGCTGGAAGATGTTCGGTAAACGAGTAGTATCACGTGTAGAAGGCGCTATACTCGTGCTCATTTTTATCGGTTATCAATACATACTATTCGTGCCAAAATAACAAACATGAATGTTGGCGTTGTATTAAGTAATAATAACGCGCAGAACATCGTCTATTGAGATTCAATTTTATTCGTTAACGGAAAGTATCATGTCCAAAACTGAAGATTTTTGCCGCTGGGGCCAAGAAGTATTGCACACCGAGATAGCAGCACTTAAAGAGATATCTCAATATATTAATCATGATTTCGCCGAGGCTTGCCAACTAATACTCAACTGCAGCGGCAAACTTGTTGTCATGGGCATGGGTAAATCAGGTCATATCGGTTGCAAAATTGCCGCGACATTCGCCAGTACCGGCACCCCATCTTTTTTTGTGCATCCTAGTGAAGCTAGCCATGGCGATTTAGGCATGATAAGCAAAGACGATATTGTATTATCAATTTCCAACTCGGGTTCCTCGAACGAAATATTGACCTTATATCCGGTGTTGGAACGCTTAGGTGTGCCCGTTATTGCAATGACCGGCGATGCACAATCTGCGATGGCCAAGTTCGCGCAAATTCACTTATGTATCGCCATCACCAAAGAGGCTTGCCCATTAGGTTTAGCACCCACCTCAAGCACCACTGCTACCCTTGCTATGGGGGATGCATTGGCAGTAGCCCTGTTGCAAGCTAAAGGTTTTACAGCCGATGACTTCGCGCTTTCTCATCCTGGCGGCGCTTTAGGTAGGAAGTTATTACTGAGAATCTTGGATGTAGCGCATCAGGGCGATGAATTACCCTTAGTCGATTTGGATACCACCATTAGCCACGCCCTCTTAGAAGTTTCTGAAAAAGGCTTGGGCATGACGGGTGTCATTGATAATGATGGCCAGCTAGTAGGCTTGTTCACCGACGGTGATTTACGCCGCACGCTGGATCAAAAATTAGATTTTCACCATACCCCTATTCACCAGGTAATGACCAAAAACCCGGTTGTACTAGAAGGTAATTTATTAGCGGCTTCGGCATTGAAGTTAATGGAAGATAATAATATTAATGGCTTGTTTGTCGTGATCGACAACAAACCTGTAGGCGCGTTGAATATGCTAGACATGTTACGTGCTGGAGTCGTATAAATGAATACAATTGATACACTATACGGGCCTATTGCAAAGTCAGTTTGGGTTAAGGCACAGCAGATTAAGCTGCTGATATGTGATGTCGATGGAGTCTTTTCTGACGGGCGTATTTACCTTGGCAACCAAGGTGAAGAGTTAAAAGCCTTTCATACCAAAGACGGATTTGGCATCAAGTCCTTAATCAATGCAGGTATTGACGTGGCTATTATTACCGGTCGTAAGTCTGCTATTGTTGAAAATAGAATGCGTGGTCTTGGCATTGAACATATTTATCAAGGACAAGACGATAAGTTTAGCGCTTATCAGCAATTAATGAGCACGCTTAATCTCACATCAACGCAAGTTGCATATATCGGCGACGATGTGGTGGATAAGCCAGTGATTATAGATTGCGGGTTAGGGGTTGCGGTTAATGATGCGCACCCTCTCGTTATCAAAGATTGCGATTATCAAACCTTTATCAACGGTGGTTTTGGCGCGGTGCGAGAAACATGCGATCTTATTTTGGCAAGTAAGGGCATATTGGAGCAGGCTAAAGGCATGAGCGTATGAGTCGTAGCATTGTCTTTATTTGTTTGTTTTTTATTTCCTGCATTTTATTGTTTTGGAACCCGTTTTGGTCGGTTACCACACCACCTAAGAAACAGGAATCAGGCCTTTATTTGCCTGATTTCACGGCTAAAGACATGACCTTGCGCCAATTTGACCAAGCGGGATATTTATCCAGTTTGGTACACGCACAAGAGATGGAGCACTATGACAATGGGCTGACTAAGTTTACCAAGCCCAGTTATATTATTTACCCCAAACAAGGGGCCCCTCGCTGGAAGATAGATGCAGACTATGGCACGTTCGATCAACGTTATCATGTGCAATTGACAGACAACGTTGTTATCAAGGCCATTAATCCTGAAGAGAAAGTTCAGTTAGTGACCATGGCTAGTTTGTCGATAAACTTACAAACAATGATGATAACAAGCGACAGCGCTATTGAGATTAGCGGCCATCGCTTTAACATTCAAGGAACAGGCTTACGGGCTAGTTTTAATCTACAACAATTTGAATTAATTAAAAATACCAAGGCTGTTTATGAAAATCTTCAACGCTAGTTTTATTTTACTAATGCTGGTTCTGCCATTGGGCAGCGCTAACGCATTAACCGATGATTTCACCAAACAAGCAAAAATTTCGTCTGATAAGTGGCACATCGATTTACAAAAAAATATCGCGGTCTATACTGGTAATGTGCATATTCGCCAAGGCTCGATTGAAATTACAGCGCAACGTTTAGAAATTTATAATCACGGTAAAAGCGGCCAAGAACAAATGGTATTGATTGGTTCTCCGGCGCGATTCTCACAACGTATTGAAGATGGCACCCTAATTTCAGCGCAAGCGAAAGAAATAAGGTTCGAGCGTCATACCAATATATTAAAATTGCTGCGCCAAGCTAAGGTTACTTGGGGTAAAAACATCACCAGTGGCGATTATATTAGTTATGATATGGTCAGGAAATCACTTAACGCCGATGGCGATAGCACGAAAAACAAACAAGTAATCACTATTTTGCAGCCTACTAAAAAGAAAAATAAATAATCAATGAGAATACTAAGCGCGCAACATTTAGCGAAAAACTATTCAGGTCGACAAGTCGTTAAAGATGTTAGTCTTGAAGTCGCCAAAGGACAAATTGTTGGCTTGTTGGGCCCGAACGGCGCTGGCAAGACATCTACCTTTTACATGATCGTTGGCTTAGTACCAAGTGACAAAGGCCAAGTGAGCATTGGTGGCAATGATATCACTTTAATGCCAATGCACCTTAGGGCGCGTCAAGGCATTGGTTATCTGCCACAAGAGTCATCTATTTTTAGAAAATTAACAGTGTTTGACAACATCATGGCCATTTTGCAAACACGTAAAGATATGAATAAAGCCCAACGGATCGAAAAGCTAGAAAGCTTATTAGAAGAGTTTCATATTCAGCATATACGAGATAGTTTAGGCATGGCACTGTCGGGCGGTGAACGTCGTCGAGTTGAGATCGCGCGAGCTTTAGCCGCCGACCCCGAGTTTATTTTACTGGATGAGCCCTTTGCAGGGGTGGATCCTATTTCGGTTATCGACATCAAAAAGATCATCGTGCAACTCAAAGAACGTGGTTTAGGGGTGTTAATTACCGACCATAATGTTCGTGAAACCCTTGATGTATGTGAATTTGCATACATTATGAGTCATGGTGAAATGATTGCCCAAGGCAAGCCAAGTGAAATATTATCAAATCAAATGGTCAGAGATGTTTATTTAGGTGAGCAATTCAGATTATAGTAAGGGTCTGTTGAACGTAACCTGTAGCATAACAATTAATAACGGATTTCAATGAAAGCTTCATTACAATTAAGATTAGGTCAATCTCTCACCATGACACCTCAGTTGCAGCAAGCGATAAGGCTACTGCAACTTTCTACCCTTGACTTGCAAACTGAAATTCAAGAAGCACTCGACAGCAACCCCTTATTAGAACTCGACGAAAGTAATGAGCACGGTGATAATAAAGACGGTGACAACAACGTCGAATATAGCAATGCTGAAGCCGCTAGTGAATACTCTGACAGCGCAGATAATGAATACGATCCAGCCAGCGATCCAAGCACCATTGATACTTCTCAAGCGTTAGAACAAAACACGGTTAGTGACGAACTACCTACCGATACCACGTGGGATGATTATATTTCAGCAGGTCCTGCCGCGCCGGTTTCCTCATCAAGCGCTGGCCCCGACAGCGATTACGTGTATCAGGGTGAAACCACCGATAACTTGCAAGACCACCTGTTGTGGCAACTTAACCTAACCACCTTTAGCGATTTAGATCGCACCATTGCCTTTGCTATTATCGATGCCATTGCTGAATCCGGTTATTTAACCATTGATACTCAAGAGATATTGGAATCAATGGACGACGATGAAGTTGAATTGGACGAAGTAGAAGCCGTATTAAAGCGTATTCAATATTTTGATCCTGTGGGCGTTGCAGCTCGTACGCCTAGCGAATGTTTGGCCATTCAACTGAAACGTCTTGACGAAGATACCCCGTGGCGCACCGAAGCAATCATCTTAGTCGAAGGTTATATGGAATTGTTGGCGCTGCGTGACTATCGCACGCTTGCTAGAAAAACCAAGTTAAAAGAACACCAAATGGCCGAAGCCATTCGTTTGATTCAAACATTAAACCCGCATCCTGGCAGTGCTATCATCAAAGCTAAGGATGAGTATGTCATTCCTGATGTCTCGGTTAAAAAAATCAAAGGGCGTTGGGTCGTCGAATTAAACCCAGATAGCATGCCAAAAATTAGGGTTAATGAGCAATACGCTGCACTGAGTAAAACGAGCAAAAAATCGGGTGATAGCCAATTTATTCGCGGCCATTTACAAGAAGCCAAGTGGTTTATAAAAAGCATTGAAAGCCGAAATGAAACACTGCTAAAAGTATCAAACTGTATCGTTATGCAACAACGTGGCTTCTTTGAATATGGTGAAGAGGCAATGAAACCTCTTGTTTTAAATGATGTAGCCGAAGCCGTTGAGATGCATGAATCGACGATTTCTCGAGTGACTACGCAGAAATATATGCATACACCACGTGGAATATTTGAACTTAAGTACTTCTTTTCTAGTCATGTTAGTACTGAGAATGGTGGCGAATGCTCGTCAACGGCGATTAGAGCGATTATCAGAAAACTGGTAGACGCTGAGAATTCGAAGAAACCTCTCAGTGATAGTAAAATTGTAGATTTGCTAGCGGAACAAGGGATTAAAGTAGCACGTAGAACAATCGCAAAATATCGCGATTCGTTGTCAATCCCGCCTTCCAATCAAAGAAAGAGCCTTATTTAGGCTCCCAATAACGGAGGATGCATTATATGCAGCTAAATTTGACCGGTCATCACGTCGAGATAACAGACTCTCTTCATACGTATGTTCATAATAAGTTTGGCAAGTTAGAACGCCATTTTGAACACATAAATAACGTACATGTTGTATTAAATGTTGAAAAGTTACAGCAAATCGCTGAAGCAACATTGCATTTAACGGGCGGCGAAGTCTTTGCAACCTCAAGCCATGAAGACATGTATATTGCGATAGATTCGATGGTCAGTAAACTTGATCGACAGGTTATCAAGCATAAAGAAAAATTTCAGCGGCATTAAATAGGCTTTTGTACATTGTAAGCCCGGTTTCACCGGGCTTTATTTTTTGCCGCAATTGCAAAATAACAATTTTCCCCTAAGATAGATAAATATTATTTTCAATTTAAGGAAGACCATTGAAAGTTACCATTATTAGCGGCACTTCAGGCTCAGGAAAAAGTGTTGCGTTACGTGTATTAGAAGATCTAGGCTATTACTGCGTCGACAATTTGCCAATGAATCTGATGCTGCCATTTATTGAAAGCATGAAAGATACCGAACAGCCAATAGCTGTTAGCTTTGATGTGCGTAATATCCCAGCAACCCAAGATCAAGTAACCGAGTTTTTAGACTCATTAAAAAAGCATTGTGATGTTGAGCTATTCTATCTTGACGCGCCAAGTACTGAGCTTATCAAACGATACAGCGAGACACGCCGCCTACACCCTCTAACGCAGCAATGTTTAACGCTGTCGGAAGCAGTCAAGGAAGAAAAAAGTCGCTTGCGTAAGTTGGCCGAATTAGCCGACATGAAAATTGATACTGGCGGCCTGACTATTTATCAGCTCAGTGATCTGCTCAAACAACGTGTTAGCGGTAACGAAGCCAACGAACTGGTATTAGTCTTTGAATCTTTCGGCTTTAAATATGGTTTACCGCGCGATGTTGATTTCGTTTTTGATGTGCGTTTTTTACCAAATCCTCACTGGATACCCGAATTAAAGCCGTTAACGGGCTTAGATCATGAGGTTCAGAAATATTTATCAAGCGAGCCACTGGTCAATAAACTTGAAAAACAATTGACTGAATTTATTGGTACGTGGTTGCCGCACTTAGAGCGTAATAATCGTAGTTACTTAACCATTGCCATTGGTTGTACTGGCGGTCAGCACCGCAGTGTTTATATTGCGCAGCAATTGGCGAAAAACTTTTCGTCGGAGCGTCATAACATTCAGATCCACCATCGCGAGATCATTAGAAAAGCAAATGAGTAGCTGCAAAGAATTCAAACATCAGTTAAAATTTATTGCAGCCTCATGTAACTTAGTGGTTTATCAAAACTACCACTCGCAATAATAAGCACAGTCCTATGCCAGAAATAGTCATCGAACAGGAATTATCAAACAAACGCTTTGATGAGATACAAAATGCCATCAATAGCGGCATGTTTGTACGTGTTCGACAGCTGTTAATGGATATGCCAGCGTGTGATGTTGCGTTGTTACTTGAATCAAGTCCGTATAAAAGCCGCCAAGCCCTTTGGCAATTAGTTGATCATGACGATCAAGGTGAAGTTCTCGAAGAGCTTTCCGAAGATGTGCAAAGAAGCATTGTCCGTCAAATGCAAGCCCATCAACTCGCGGCTGCCGCCGAGAGCATGGACACCGATGATTTAACTGACGTTTTACGTACCCTTCCTGACAGTGTCTACTTACAAGTATTAGACGCAATGGACGCACAAGATCGTCATCGTGTTGAAGCTGCCATGGCATATGACGAAGATACTGCGGGCAGTATCATGAATACCGATACGGTTACCCTGCGTCCAGACGTTAATCTCGACGTGGTATTACGTTATTTGCGCCTTAAAGGCGAGCTGCCAGAAGCTACGGATATGCTGTACGTAGTTAACAAAGACGACAAACTCCTCGGCGGTGTTACCTTATCTACTCTAATAACTACCAATCCAATCATGACCGTGGCGCAAATTATGGATAGCACTATTGAAGCGATCCCCGCCGAGATGCTAGATACCGACGTCGCGCAGCAATTTGAGCGTCACGATTGGTTGTCGGCACCGGTTATTGATATCGACGGCATATTACTTGGTCGAATCACCATTGACGATGTGGTTGATATTATTCGTGAAGACGCCGAACACTCAATGATGAGCATGGCGGGTTTAGACGATGAGGAAGCTACCTTTGCGCCCGTTTTTCACTTTACTAAAAAGCGCTCGTTATGGCTTGGTATTAATTTATTAACCGCGTTGGCAGCCGTTGCAGTAAGCAACATGTTCGAACCAATACTAGCGCAAATGGCCATTTTAGCTATTTTAAATACGCTGGTGCCGAGCATGGGCGGTATTGCGGGCAATCAAACCTTGACCCTAATCATTCGCGGCATGGCCCTAGGACATGTGGGGGATCGTAATAGACGTTATTTAATCGGTAAAGAATTGGCGATTGGTGCGCTTAACGGTTTAATTTGGGCGGTATTATTGTCGGTCGTGGTGGCATTATGGCAAGGCGATATTAAATTAGGCTTGGTTATCGCGTTTGCGATGCTAGCTAACATGACCGCTGCTGGCTTGGCGGGAGTGATGATCCCATTAACCATGAAGCGTTTAAAAATAGATCCCGCGCTAGCCGGTGGTGTTGTACTCACCACCATTACCGATGTGGTGGGTATTTTTGCCTTCCTTGGCACTGCAACCTTAGTTTATGGCATGTAAACTAAGGCAAATAAATTGCCTTTAGCTAGGCACCTCTACCCAAGTTTATGGGGTATAAACTTGGACTGATATAACAGGTCTTAGTTACCGGCTATTTTCATTTCTTCGAGTAAAATAGAGCCACATAATGTACTCTTACGCTCATCAATATCACCGGAAATTGCCACAATATTTCGATACATATCATTGAGGTTGCCAGCAATAGTAATTTCATGAACAGGGTATTGAATCACCCCATTTTCAACCCAAAAGCCAGCAGCGCCGCGAGAGTAATCACCGGTAATAATATTTACCGATGAGCCCATTAAGTCTGTGACTAACAGTCCAGTGCCCATTTGTTGCAATAAAGCCGCTTGATCGCTAACCGTGTGATTTAAAAACCAAGTATGGGTGCCGCCAGCATGTCCTGTTGGTGCCATATTAAGTTTACGACCCGCATAACTTGTAATAAGGTAGGTTGCTAAGGTGCCGTTGTCGATAATGGTTAAATCTTTGGTCGCTAACCCTTCATGATCAAAAGGAGTCGAGGCTAAATAACCTTTTAAATGCGGTTTTTCTTCAATGCTTAACCAATCAGGGAAAATTTGTTCGCCCTTACGATCTAATAAGAAACTGGCCTTGCGATATAAACTGCCGCCGCCAATAGCAGCGACTAAATGACCAATAAATCCAGACGCTAGTTGTGCACAAATAACCACTGGAACGGTCATGGTATCAAGCTTTTTAGCGCCTAAACGGGCAATTGTATTTTTGGCAGCAGCGCGGCCAACAGCTTCTGGCGCGTCAAGACGGTCTGGGAAACGCGATACGCTATATTCATAATCACGTTCCATTTCACCGTTGCGCTCACCAATGGTAACCACCGACAAACTATGACGAGTGCTTGGATAACCTTCTAACAAGCCATGGCTATTGCCATAAACACGTAAGCCCTGATGTGAGCTATAAGACGCGCCATCTGAATTGGTTATTTCATCGCTGTAAGATAACGCGGCATCTTCTGCGGCTAACGCAAGATCAATCGCATGTTGAGGCTCTAAACTGCCAGGGTGGTATAAGTCGAGATCAGGAATGCCTTGCACCATTAAATCGGCGTCGGCTAAGCCATTATACGGATCTTCAGACGTGTGCTTAGCAATGCTGATAGCAGCATTTACCGCACTTTCAATAGCCTGTTCGCTTAAGTCAGAGGTTGAACTGCTACCCTTGCGATTACCGCAATATACGCTAATGCCTAACGCGCCATCTGAATTAAATTCAACGGTTTCAACTTCGCGTAAACGAGTCGAAATGCTTAAACCGGTTTGCTTGCTCATGGAAACTTCGGCACTGGTTGCACCTTGACGTTTAGCAGAATCTAATGCCTTGGCAACTGATTCTTTAACACGTGCTAATTCATCCCAAATTTCGTTATTTGCGGCCACAAGTTTATTCCTGTTTAAATTTTTTTGTTATCTTATCACGGTTCCTCAGAGAGCATTCTGAATTGCCAAAAAATAATGCTACAATACGTGCAGTAAATTTTAATATTGAGAATATGCATGAGCAAAGCGAAAAAAGCGCCTATTGATCTCTCCTTAGAACAAGAAGATTGGGTTAGCCGTAGTGAACTAAAACGTCAGGCGGACGACTATCATACGCTAGGCCGCATCATCATGGATTTGTCGGATAATATGCGTAAAAAAATCCCGATGACCGAAGATCTTAGAGCGGCCGTTAACCTGGCCAATCGAATTCGCCATACGAAAGAAGGCTTTCGCCGTCAAATGCAGTGGGTTGCTAAAGTACTTCGTAATAGCGATGTTGAAGAAATTCGTTATGCGTTAGATCAATTTAAAAAACGCGATAAACGTCTTGCCGTAGAACAAGCAAAGATTGATCGCGTGCGCGATAAAATAGTCAAAGAGGGTGATAGTGCCATCAACGATTTTGTTGCTCAATTCCCAGAAGCTGATCGTCAGAAATTGCGCTTACTAGCTCGCCAAGTAAACAAAGAAGCTAAAGCAGAAAAACCAGCCAAAGCCGCAAAAGAATTGAGTAAATATATTAAAGAATTAAAATAATTAAAATAATTAAAATACTTTAGATTATTCTAATAAAACACCACCGACTACGGTGGTGCTTTATTCATATCTTAAAACTCCCCCATAACCATCATGTAACAACTTGTTACGTTTTACGCTGTCTTGCGATCACCACTTTGCGTACACTACCTATAGCTGTCATCCTTGAAACCGCAGTTTTATTGTCTGCGTTGTAAACCACTATCACTTAGCTTTTTACTGGCTAAGAGCTCAATAAGCTCAGGCGGTTTAAAACTTGACGGCTTCACTGCAGTTCCAATGATTTTGGGTAAACCATGTTATTTGAAATTACTGGTTTCAGACCTCTCTAATAATAAAAGGAAATAACTGTGAAGTTATCCACTGTTTCGCTAGCATTGATGCTGGCGCTTGCCGTTAACAGCAGCGCACTTGCGGCTGATAAAAGCAAATCAAAAAAGGGCGACAAAAAAGAAACCATCGCCTCGATGATCAAAGGCAAAACTGCCACCGAAGGTCTATTTAACTTCTATCAAGATAAAAAGACTGGTGAAACGTTGATGGTGATCAATGAAGATCAACTCGATACCCCATTCTTATATTTTGCACACACAGTTGACGGTTTAGCAGAAGCAGGTCATTTCCGTGGTGGTTATCGCGACAATAAAATCATTGAATTTAGACGCTACTTTGATCGCATCGACATCATTACAAAAACGGCTCGTTATAAATTCGATGAAAACAATGCTATCGCTAAAGCAAAAGACGCGAATATCAGCGAATCAATCTTAGCAACCCTAAAAATTGCCAAGCAAGAAAATGGTAAAATAGCCCTAAAAGTTGACAAATTATTCTTAGGCGAATCACTGCATAAAATATCACCTTGGTCTAATCCAAGTGATAAGAACGCCAAAAAACGTTTTAATGTTGGTAAAGTAAACAGCAAAAAATCACGTATTATCAACAAACGCGCTTACGCCAATAACGTTGATATTGTTGTAGAGTACGTCTTTAGCAATGCAAACCCGTCAGTACGTGGCTCAAACTCTATTGCCGATCCTCGCACCACCTCGGTAAAAGTGCAGCACTCGTTCGTCAAACTACCTAACAATGATTTTAAGCCACGCTTAGACGATCCACGCATCGGTTACTTCACTCATCAATTTGATGCAATGACGTCTTCAGAGTGGGCGCCATATCAAGACGTTATTAAACGTTGGGATTTGGTAAAAAAAGACCCAAGCGCCGCGTTGTCTGAGCCTGTTACCCCTATTGTTTGGTGGATTGAAAATACAACACCAGTGGAATGGCGCAATACCATTAAAGAAGCTGTATTAAGCTGGAACCTTGCCTTTGAAAAGGCTGGTTTTAAAAATGCAATGCAGGTTAAAGTGCAACCCGATGATGCTAAATGGGAAGCAGGCGATATTAATTACAACGTATTACGTTGGACGTCATCTCCTTCACCTCGTTTTGGTGGATACGGTCCGTCACTAGCTAATCCATTAACCGGACAAATGCTTGGCGCCGACATCATGCTCGAATTTGTATTCATGAAAAATCGCTGGATCTACGACACCCTTTACAGCCAAGGCGCTAGCAGCGTTGGTATTCAAGCAAATAATAACCACAACGAGCTTTATTGCAGCAGTGGTCATGAGTTGCAGCAAGGGCTAATGTTGGGTCAGTTAATGGCTAAAGATAATAGCCTCGACAATAAAGCCTTGTTAGATCAAGGTTTGCGCTGGTTAATCTTGCACGAAGTAGGCCATACGTTAGGTTTGAACCACAACATGAAAGCGTCAATTTTGTGGAACGAAAAAGAAGTACACAATAAGGCATTAACCAAAGGTACGCTTACCGGTTCGGTAATGGATTATACGCCAGTTAACGTAGCGCCATTAAACACCAAGCAGGGTGATTTCTTCCAAACAAAACCTGGTCCTTATGATTTATGGGCTATTGAATACGGCTATTCAACATCACTTAACGATGACGCGCAAGAAAAGCAACGTTTAGACGCTATCTTAAGTCGTTCAAGTGAGAAAGGCCTAGCGTTTGGTAATGACGCTGATGATATGCGTGCCCCAGGTCGCCATATCGATCCTCGCATTATGATCGGTGACATGTCATCAAACCCTGTCGCTTATGCAACGGATCGCATGACGCTTATTAACGATATTTTTGGTAACTTAAAGCAACAATCTTTAAAAGAAAATGCTTCACACCATGCATTATTAATCAAAGCAAATTCGTTATACGGACAATACCGTGGACAAGCCAACGTGATTTCACGTCAAATTGGCGGCGTTTACATTGAACGTAACTTCGTGTCTGCTAGCAATACCACAATGCCATATACGCCCGTGCCAGCGGCGACGCAAAAAGCGGCGATGCAAGCACTGAAGACTTTCGTATTTGCACCAGACACCTTGGCAAAGATGCAGCCACTATTTAACTATATGCAACATCAACGTCGTGGTTTTGGTCACATGGGACGTAACGAGGATCCTCGTGCTCATGACATGGTTCTTAACGTACAACGCTCGGTATTGAAGCAAGTATTGCATGCTAACGTGCTAAAACGTATTTCAGATACCTCACTGTACGGCAACGAGTATTCATTGACTGATGTATTAACCGATTTAACCGGTGCAATATTTGTTGATAAAGAAACGGAAAACTCAATTAGCCACAACATTCAAATTGAATATGTGAATCGCTTAATGAGCATTGCGGGTTTAACTAAGGGCTCTAAATATGACAACTTAGCAAAAACCGCCGCATTGAGTCAGCTAATGAATATCTTACACAATACGACTAAGTTTAGCTTCGGTGCTAGCGATGCAGCTAAAGCACAAGACGCCTACATTAACTTGCTAATTAGCAAGGCGCTAAAAGCGTAATAGATCACTGATAGATCGCTAATAGATCAAAAACGCAGCCAGTTGGCTGCGTTTTTTTTACTTACAAATTAGGGGCATTATTTTGTATTAGTTTTCTCATTGAGCTTACTAAAGATTTGCTTGGCATAAACGCCAAGTAATACCAAAAAGGATATACCAACGGTAATAATCGCATAGAGATTTTCACCGTCATTGTAGTTAGGCACAATAAATAGTAAAAAAATGGCTAACAAGGCTAACGCGGCAAAGTAGAACTGTTTCTTGGCCACTCTTTTGAGCAATGCAGGATCTTGCTGCTCGCTTGTTGGTTTATTCTCGTCAATATTACTCATCGAATTTCCTCTAGCTTACTCAGTGCCGCCAACTGTCATCTGTTCAAGTTTAATGGTTGGTTGTCCAACACCTACAGGTACACTTTGTCCGTCTTTACCACAAACACCAACGCCAGCATCAAGTCTCATGTCATTACCTACCATTGTTATTTGCTGCATTGCATCAATGCCACTGCCAATTAACGTGGCCCCTTTAATCGCTTGACCGATTTCACCATTTTTAATGATATAGGCTTCCGATGCACTAAATACAAACTTTCCAGAGGTTATATCAACCTGACCGCCAGCAAAGTTTGGCGCGTATATACCGTTTTCAACACTGGCGATAATGTCTTTTGGATCGCTCTCACCTGCCAGCATAAATGTATTGGTCATGCGCGGAATTGGCAATGACGCATAAGACTCACGTCGACCATTACCGGTGCTGACAGTGTCCATCAAATGGGCGTTGTGCTTATCAAACAAATAGCCTTTTAAGATGCCATCTTCTATCAGCACGTTACGTTGGCCTACGACGCCTTCATCATCAATACTGATTGAACCGCGGCGATCATCAAGGCTACCATCGTCAATAATGGTAACCAAAGGTGATGCAACCAGCTGGCCTATTTTGCCACTAAAGGCCGATGAGCCTTTACGATTAAAATCACCTTCAAGGCCATGGCCTACCGCCTCATGTAATAAAACCCCAGGCCAACCACTGCCTAAAACAACCGGCATTAAACCGGCTGGCGCATCAATGGCGCTTAGATTCACCAACGCTTGACGCACGGCTTCTTCGGCATAACCCTGATATATTTTTTTTCCGTTAAGCTCTTGGCAAAAATAGCGATAATCACCACGACCACCGCCACCGGAAGAGCCACGTTCACGCTTGCCATTGTCATCGACAATAACGCTGCAATTTAAGCGTACCAAAGGACGAATATCAGTTGCTAACGTACCGTCAGTCGCCACGACTAAAATTTCTTCATATACCCCTGAAATACTAGCAACAACCTGAGTAACGCGAGGATCTTGCGCCCTAGCGTGTTGATCAATGCTGCGAAGAATATCGAGTTTTTCAACCTCGCTCATTAGCGTGAGCGGATTAATCGGTGCGTAACGGGCCACGGCTTCTGTGCGCTGCCAGCTTTTTACTCTACCGTTGCAACCTGCAGCGGCGATGCCTCTAGCTGCTATCACACTTTGAGTGATAGATTTATCGCCGATTTCGTCTGCATAGGCAAAACCAGTTTTTTCGCCACTAATCGCGCGAACGCCAACACCACGTTCAATATTAAAACTGCCATCTTTGATGATGCCATCTTCTAACACCCATGACTCATGGTGAGAACTTTGAAAATAAAGATCAGCGAAATCCACATCATGTTGGCGAATTTGGGTTAAATAGTGTTGTAATTTATCCAAGGTTAATCCGGCTGGAGTTAACAATGACGCGCTGACTTCTTCAAAACTCATATATTTCTCGATGACATTGACCAACGATTGTTATCATTGGTGTAATAAATTATTTGTAACTATTGGGCGTCTTGCCATTTGTCACCATTTTGTTGTCGAAAGTGCTCATTTATACGTATAAACTCCGCGCTTTATGAACTACATCCGTATAGTTCACCAGCATAGCTGGCCAACTAACGTTGTTCAAAAGAGTTCCAGACTCTTTTGTCTTCTAAAACTGGCACCAAATGGCGGCGCAATGAACAGTTACAGGTTATGCTCAATAGCTACACTTATTTTAAGTGGCTTGGCGCAAAACATTGCTGTGAGGCCATCGGCATTTGCTGGCGCATTTTGTCTATATCTGCCGCTTGATACGAGCAACTAATATGACCAACGCCCTTGGCGATTTGTGCTTCAATGTCGCCCCACGCATTAACGATCATGGTTTGTCCCCATGTTTGGCGCCCGTTAACATGATCGCCGCCCTGATTTGCCGCGATCATATAACATTGATTTTCAATGGCGCGTGCTCTAATCAGTAACTCCCAATGAGCCTTACCAGTTTTTTCAGTAAATGCGCTGGGCAACACCATGATATCGGCACCACGTTCGCTCATTGCACGAAACAATGCACTAAAGCGCAGATCATAACATACAGCTAAGCCTATTTTTCCGATTGGTGTATCGACCACGCAAATATCTTGCCCGGGATGGGTATTGTCCGATTCTCGATAACTGCCAACACCGTCGCTTACTTGCACGTCAAACAAATGTATTTTGTTGTATTGAGCCAATACAACGCCCTGTGGATCGAGCAACAAGCTGGCGGCATAATGTCGACCGTCATCCGCTTGGATAGGGATAGTGCCCGCGACCATATAGAGATTAAATTTAATGCATAACTCGCTTAACGCTTGCTGCATAATGCCTTGATTTTTTTGTTCCGAAAACTGGCGCACTTCCTCATCATTTTTAGCAAATATCAGGCAACACTCCGGCAATACTACTAACATAGCGCCATCGCTATTGTGGACACGTAATTGGGCTAATTGTTGCTCCACCACCAACAAATTTTCAGCGATATCAGGGCTAGAAACTAACTGGATTGCGGCGAGTTGTAGTTTTACTTTGCTCATCTTGGTTTCTCGGTTTGCTTAATTCATCGGGGGACTTATTGTTATCCATTTTAACGGCAGGACTAGAGGGTCCGTCGTCCGCTATTTTAGGCAACATGTGTTCCGGTACTATATATTTCTTTTGCTTGCGGTTAATTTCAACAAACTCAGAATCTTCGATCGTGCCGGTGACCTTAAAATTAACTTGCGATACCACATCTATTATTGGTTCAAGTACCTTGGTTATCGCAAACGCCAATACAAATATCTGTGGGGTGCTAGTGAGTACCCCGGCAATCACTGGAATATTAGAGAAAAGGCGTGGTGAGAAAGTCACATAGTAGTCGATTTCTTCACTAACAAGATTAATAGATCCAAGCACGTTTACACCTCCGGCAATACCGTCCATGTACGCATCTTCGGTAACAGCCGTGCCATCAATAATATTAAAGCTGCCTTTAAAATCATTGTAGAAAATACCTTTAACAAAAACATCTCTAAAATCTAGCACCAGCTTGCGCCGCAGCGAATCTAAGCTAAATAAAGAAAATATTCTGGCACCTTGATCACTAATTTCACTGATGTGGCCTTCGCCAAACTCCCAGTTAACGCTGCCATTCAACGTGGCTAACGTAGGCGCGTAAATACTGTCACGCCACAATAAATCAAACTGTGCTTTGGCGTCACTATCGCGCATCGCTGATGAGAAATTAAAAATGGCTAAACTCGTTTCAATATTCTCACTGTCAAAGCTGCCGGTTATTTTGCTAAATTCACCAAAATAGTCAAAGCCCCAAATTGCATGCCCTTTAATTTTTGTTTTATCTGCATCAACCAATAAATCAAAAATCTCTAATCCTTGTTTATGCGGTTGAGTATTAAAACTGACCTTGCCAAAATTCATATCAACAATGTCACATTGCTGACAGGTGAAACGAATAGGCGGCAAAGACTTTAACGTTTCAAGGGTCATACCACTGCCTCCCTTGCCCGTTGACTTGCTAATAAGTAGCCGCTCAAAGTTAACATTAACGCCGCTAACAAGGAAATCATCAAAGACATTTAACTGACCTTTTGCTTGCACGCTATCAAAGCTCACCGACCAAAACCCGTCAAGCTTCTCACCTGTTACCGTCACATCCGTTAAGCGCTGGCCTAAGACCGTTAGCTCTGCGACATTAGCGCTCACTTGGCTCAGTGGCGGCAAGAAATCACTATCACTTTGGTTTTTTTCAATACCGCTAATAAATGCTTGCCATTCATCAAGCTCTAAAGTGGCTAAATCAACTTTAATCGACAAGCCGTCATTAAGCAGCGAGTCTTGTCCGGTAAAACCGCGTCCAACTAACAGCCCCATTTGCGGCACCACAACCTTGCCATCAAGCGTCTTATATTTAGCAATGATTTCAGCGCGTGAACCAAGTGACAAATTAAACAAACCACCTTGGCTATTACCGGTGGTGGTAATGCGTAATGCTTCTTGTTGATCAACGTACTTGTCTAAGGGCTTAGGCAATTTAAGTGCTAAGCCTTGCATTGGCGACTTGAGGTTTGCTTGGTAAAATACGTCTTGCTCTGTCACTTTTAGGGTGATTTTCCCCTGCCAATCTAAACTACCGGTCATATATTTATCGAGATAAGCATGCCAGTTTTGTGGGATCTTATTACTGTGCCATTTAGCCGATAAATCGACTTCAACACCATAATCGTCGCCAACTGGCTTACTGGTGATATCAAACTTAATCGGCTGCTCATATAATATTGCTTTGATGTTTTTTGCGCTAATATCACCATTAAGAAAACCAATATTACCCTGTACATCATTGACAGAAACAGCTATCGACTTGATCTTGATATCGTTATTTTTAAGCCTTATTTCACCACTCACAACCGGCAGATTGCCGTTAAGCGGAACGGCAATATTTAACACCGCATTAATCTTGCCGCTGACTTCTAATTCTCGTAACACACTGCCCAGCGTCTTCTTGATTGGCGATGTTAATACAAAATCGCTTATTTGACGTTGCGACTGAGCCAAGTCGATAGCAACATCGATTTGAGGGTTAACCATTAAATTATCTATTTTTGCACTCAAATGATTAAAACGTAAATTCTTTATTTTACCCTTAGTACTGCTTATCGATATTGATTCGTTTAATAAATCTAATTGTGCATCCAATGCTAACGGACGCCATTTAGGATGAAACTTAAACTTAGCGCGCTTTACCTTGGCACTAACCGCAAAAACACCGTCATTATCAAGGTAAGGGAATTTACCCAGTGGCCCTTGCCATAACAATTCTATATCGTCACTTCGACCGCCTTTAAGGGCTGTTGATAAATAATCAATTAAGGATTTACTGAGTACCTTATGTGGTAAATAATTTTTAATGCGGGCAAAATTATTTATCTTAATACCGCCTGCCAAAGACAATATTGGGGCCTGATCTTGCTCAAATATCAATTGCCAAGCTAATTGAGCATCAAGATCTTTATTTTTAACCGTTAACTCGGACGACCCCAGCCAAAAACGTTGCTGGTCAGCTCCCCAAAATAGCTCATTGCTAAGGGTGCTTAGTTTAATCGGCGCCGAAAAATACGGGCCAAAGTCTAACTGTTTATTGGTAAGATTAATCTTGAGATTGCCCTCTTGATTAACACCACTAAAAGTTCCATTGACACCTGAAACCGCAGGGATCCCACCAACACGGCGCTGAGCATAATCACTAATACTGCCTTGATAATGCCAATCGTCATTCACTTGCTGTAACTGAAGATTGTGCAATAAACCACGGGGTTTTAGTTGACTAATTAAACTAACATTGGCGTCGCTAACCGGCTTAAACAAACCCGCCAATTTAGCGATGTTGCTAGTGGCTAATTGGTCAATTTTGGCAGTTAATTGCCCCTGGTATTGCGTGACTGAAAGATTGAGTGGCAATAACTGTTTGTTATTGATGCTGGCGGTCAATGAGTGTGTTGCTAATAACCATCCACTATTGTTACTGCGCCACTGTAGCTGTGCTTGTTGCAACGTAAACGATTGGTTTTTTTCATTCGCTAACCAGCTTAATTCGTTGTCGCCAATAACGAGTAATGCTTGTTGCAATTGGCTATTGGAGAATTCACTCCATAGCTCAAAACTAGCACTGGCCTTAGCGCTATCAACTAACTGTGGCTGTAATGCTCGAAAGTCATCTAACCATTGCCATTGTTGCGCCTTAATATAAATTCGTCCGTGTAAGTCACTTTGCTGTTGTCCATAAACATCCACAAGTATCGATAACGGCTGTGGTTTATCACTTTGCCCCTTTAAATAGACTTGTAATTGACGCTGCTTATCACCGCCAAGCCAATGTATCTTGGCGATATTAATGGTTGGAAGTTTGGTGGCTGAATCTGAAAAATTGGCAGTAAACGAGAGGCTAGCATCTTTAATTTCAATATCTTTAATCGAATTAATCCAGCGTGCAACGAGATCTTGCGGCGGCTCATTTGAACGCTCATCAGCTTGCGGGGTAAACTTGCCCAATAAAAGCTGCGGCTGTTGTAATTCAATCATATTAAATCGTGGCGCTAACGCTCGAATTGAGGCGACCAGGTTTAATTGAAGGCGTATTTTATCGACGCTTAAATCGACGCCT
>JABSRV010000280.1 GCA_013214905.1 Psychrobium sp.
TCCACATCTCTGTCACGCGTCTACTCATCCATGTATGCAATGTTGCGGGGCATCGAATGCTGGTCCCACGGCGGCGGCCTGCTCTCTTCAACCGATGACGAGATAACTTGTCGCAACACCATCAAAATTGGCGATGTTGACCACGCCACTATTGCTGATGCTTATACCAGCGGCTACTGGGCTAGTATCGCTACAGGTGATGGTCCAAGATGTCACTGTCGGTGCCTTGGATAACGATGGCATGAGAGCCAACAGTCGTTGGTGTACCAATGAGTCGACTGTCATTCAGCCCGACGTTAACTAATGATATGCCGACGGGTAAACTGCCCGAGGTGATAGCATAATATACGGCTGACTCGAGACTCAGCGGCACAATAGAAATTATCATTGGTTGGCCAGTATAATACGTTGAACGATTATAGCTGTGCAGTTAAAGAACTGGCTGCTAGTACGTTAAAGGTTAATGGATAATTACCACCAGAAATTGGCGCGTTAATACATTGCTGCTAACTGTTACTTTTGCACCGCTGGTACTGTTGAGTGTTCCGCCTGCGTCGATGTCGAGTGTGTGGATGAATAGTAAAATAAATAACGTGGTAAACTTTTCGAGCTGACATGTTCATGATAGATCCATTATGTGAAAATCAGAACGGTCAGCTTATCTTTTTCAGTGGGGGTAAATAACTGTCGTTAACGACAGGTACTCATAGGCAACTATGTATTGAGTCGAATTGGAATGCGTTGTCGGCCAAAGTTTTGTTGTTTATTAGCAAAGCGTCCAGCGAGTTGATGACCACATGAAAGGCACTGCGCATGCTCATTTAAATGATATTGGCCTAATTGATACCAGTCTCGCTCTATCAATAAATGATTGCAGTTTGCGCAATAGCTGCTGGCCGATGCTGCGTCATGCACATTGCCGCAATAGACATAATTCAGGCCATAACTTAATGCGATGGCGCGTGCTCTTAATAACGTGGACAGACTGGTGCGAGGTTTGTCGAGCATTTTAAAGTCGGGATGAAAGGCGCTAAAGTGCAATGGCACGTCCTCTCCCAAATTCTCTTTAATCCACTGGCACATTTGATGTAGTTCTTTATCACTGTCGTTTTCCCCTTCAATAAGCAGGGTGGTTATTTCAAACCAAACGTTGGTTTCATGTTTAAGATAACGCAAAGTATCTAATACGGGAGCCAGTTCGCTATGGCATATCTTTTTATAAAATTGCTCTGTAAATGCCTTTAAGTCGATATTCGCGGCGTCCATGTGATCATAAAACTCAATTCTTGGCTGCTCATTCATATAACCAGCTGACACTGCCACGCTATTAATGCCTAACTCGCGCGCAGCTTGCGCCACATCGATAGCATATTCCATGAAAATAACAGGGTCGTTATAGGTGAAGGCGATACTGTCACAGCCGTGTTTCTTTGCACTGGCGGCTAATTGCTGCGGCATGGCTCCATCACACAAGGTATCGAGCTGGCGTGATTTACTGATGTCCCAGTTTTGACAGAATTGGCAGCTTAAGTTACAACCAGCCGTGCCAAAGGACAAAACACTTGAGCCGGGATAAAAATGATTCAGTGGTTTTTTCTCAATAGGATCAATGCAAAACCCCGAAGAGCGACCATAAGTAGTTAAAACAATTTGCTGTTGATGATTCATTCGAACAAAACATGCGCCACGTTTTCCTTCGCGCAAGGTGCAATGTTTAGGGCAAACGGTACAGGTAATACGATCATCACTTGCTTGATGCCAATACTTGGTTGGAAAAAACTCGGGTGGTTGTTTATACATTTCTCTTGCCCATGAAAAAAATTGTGCTTTAATTGATTTAAGGTTAGTTGTGGTTAATTAATAACCTAACGTGATCAAAGGAAAGGTGCAATGAATAACCGAAAAACCGCTGTTGCCGGGCGTTTTTATCCAGACGAGATTAATGAGCTAAATAACGTTGTGCTAAGCATGTTAAATGTGCAACCGAAATCTCCGCGCATGCCTAAGGCATTAATAGTGCCACACGCGGGATACATCTTTTCGGGACAAATAGCCGCCGATGCTTTTAGTTATCTAAAGCAATACAAAGGGCAAATTAAGCGGGTGTTTTTACTTGGTCCTAGTCATCGATTTCCATTAAGAGGTTGTGCGGTAACAGATCATGACGCTTTCGAGTCGCCGCTTGGGCCTATTGTTATTGATAAAGAAATAAGGAATAAGTTACTGGCTAATAATGAGGTGCAAAGCATTAATCAAGCGCATCAATTAGAGCACAGCCTAGAGGTACAACTGCCATTTTTACAGCATGTATTGGATGAATTTCAATTGATCCCTATTTTAATTGGCGGCGAGAATCAGCACAAGATTGCTGATATGTTAGAAAAATATGCGCAAGACTCAAGCAGTTTGATTGTTGTTAGCACCGATTTAAGTCACTTTTTAAGCCAGCCGGAATGCATAAAGGTTGATGGCAAGACCATTGATAAAATATTGTCTTATCAAGCAACTTTAAGCCCTAGTGATGCTTGTGGTTGTTCGGCGGTTAACGGTTTATTGGAATATAGTCGCCGCCAAGGTTGGGGCATTGAACTCATTAGCCAGCGTAATTCTGGTGAGGTGATTGATAATAAAAAGGAGGTCGTAGGATATGCCAGTTTTGTCTTGTTTTAATTTTGATAAGAAAGAGCAAACACAGCTCATTGATATGGTGCGTCAGGTGATTATTGCTGGTGTGGCTAATCAGCAATTTATGTTACCTCAGGCGCCAGTTGATGAAAAAATGCTGCGTCACGGCGCATGTTTTATCACGCTCTATATTGATGGCAATTTAAGAGGCTGCATTGGTACCTGTATAAGCAGTAAACCGTTATGGGTTGCTGCCTGTGAATATGGTTTTAATAGCGCGTTTAACGATCTCAGATTTAGCCCATTGCGCACAGATGAGTTAGACAAGTTAGTGATAACGATATCTATTTTGTCGGATATGCAGCCGATAGAAAACCTGGGTGAAGCGCATCTAATCGATAATCTACTGGTTAATGTCGACGGTTTACGGCTGAGTGAAAATCAACAAGGCTCGGTATTTTTACCCATCGTGTGGCAATCATTACCAAAACCTAGCGACTTTGTATTGCAATTAAAACGCAAAGGCGGTTGGGCCGACGATTACTGGTCAGCAGATATTAAGTTGCATCGCTTTAGCACGTTTCTATGTCAGTAAGCCCCTAACCAGCTTTGCCGCCTGGGCGAGCGCTGGTTAATATCGGCGTGTATTTGATTAAAAAACAGATTAGGGCAATAAGCCAACTAATGCCGGCGAATGCCATTAAAAAATTGCTCGATTGTGGCCAGAAAATGATGCCTAATCCTCTGCTATATGCTGCTGTCATAACAGTGATGAAAGCTATTAATACCAGCGCTGAAGATTCTATCTTTCTGCCAGTATGACCCAAAGATACTCTGGTGGTGAATGCCATTATCATTGATGCGATGAAGCCAATATTGATTAAATGCATCGCGTCGCTGTAATTAGGGCTAAGCAATAGTGTCAGCAGTGCTAGCGGTAAAAAGGCGTAACTTAGCCAAAGTGACCAGAGCATCGGGTTTTTCCAAATGCCCGTATCATGCCATAGATAAAGTCGATATAGGTGAGCAACAAGAGAAACTATTACCAATGCATCCAGATAGAAGTCAGTAGAAAATAAGGTCTGGATAAATATCGCCAATATCATTAACTGCGTAATGAGCGTAAAGAATAGTGGCTCGCGATCTAGTGATTTTCCAACGGCTTTGGAAATGAAAAATGGGATGACTCGAGAGCTAATCAGGCTAATCAAAATAACAAACCACCAGCTGGTGGCATATCCTAATTGTTTGCTTAACATCACATCAATGTTATACATCGCATAACATTGCGCTAAGTGCAGAGTTAGGAAGATGATGAGTAGTGGCACAAAGATAAAATTACGATATTTTTTACCTTTTAAGATCATTTTTGATAAGACGGCGCCGCTGCCTATTAATAATAGTGAGTCGCTAATAGCAGCGATTATCAAGCCATCACTATTTAAGTTCATGCCAAGGCGTGCAATGAGCCACAATGCAAGCAACAATAGAAGTGGTTTGCCTTGAACACTTGGTTGCCCGGTCCAGGTTTGCGCGGCAGTTAACAAGAAGCCTAATACAACGGGGATAGCAAAGCCAAACTGAAATTCATGGGCATGCCAGGCAAACATAGGAATATCACTATTGTATGGCCACAAACCGCTCAATGCTAATGTCCAGCGACATAATAACCAAATGCCATAACAGGCACTCAATAGAAAGAAGGGGCGAAAAGCAAGTTGTAAAATTGGCGGAGTATTGTGCTTAACGTTTAGTTTGTTTTTGTTTGCAATATCGTTCATGACTAACCTAATTTTTGTGGGCATGTTCTCTTCCCATTGTTACAAATTACGCCAAATATTTAAACCGCTTAATATCAATTACTTCAATGCTAGCACTGTGGATTATTGTCAGGGGCAGGAAATTTC
>JABSRV010000281.1 GCA_013214905.1 Psychrobium sp.
CACCCACCATATCGAAACGTCCTGCCAAATAAATATCATAATCAGCTAGATTATTTATATCATTCATTACCACCTTATGAACCATACCAACCTTTCCTTGCCAATGGTCATGAGGTGTTTCAACCACCGCGTGAAAAGTACTGTTGGCAATTGATGATATTGTTTGCACTGTTGTTTGCTTTTAGCATTGTCATGCCGCTGCTAAAAATGTTACTACTGCTGTACGCTATAAACGCAGGTAACATGCTCAGCCTTAGTCAACAACGACGACTAGCCCGCATTAGCATGATAAGCAAGTGGTCGATGCTTGATGTATACGTGATTGCCATTTTGGCGGTCACTATAAAACTAGGCTTGATAGCGACCGTTAAAATCCATCCAGGACTCATTATATTCACTCTCGCGGTGGTCGCCAGCATGTTATTGCCGTTGCTCATCACCTTGGCCCATCGTTATCAGGAAAAAACTCAGGTTGGTGATATCAAAATTATTAGCCAGCAGTATTTTCAATTACAGTTATGTCTTAACGAAGGCGTGCTAACACAACTTCTTGAGCAAGGTGAATTAGCGATAAGCCAAGAAGAAGGTATAACTAGCCAACTTAAAGCTTTGCAAGGCAGTCAATTTCAAGACAGTCAATTGCTGGACATTTTTGATAATGCTAAATGCTGGCGCGCAAAAGTCGCGCTAGAAACGCGCGACGATGATCTATTATTAAGATTGAAGCAATGCGGTTAGCTAGCATCCGCTTGATTTTCTGGGATGGCTAGTTTGAAAGCCTCTAACGCTAAGCAATTTCGCTCGATACGACTAATGATTGGAAACGGCGCTAACGACAGTCCAAAACGATGCGCGTTATATAATTGCGGGATCAGGCAAATATCCGCTAAGCTAGGTTTATCCTCAAAACAAAAGTCCCCTGCACTATCCGCTAATTTGATCTCTAGCGCCTTAAAACCAACGTCCATCCAATGACACATCCACGCGCTTTTATCACCGGCTGAGAAATCCCGTATCGCACTTAAATGTTGCATCACGCGTAAATTATTGACTGGGTGCACATCACAACTGATATCTTGCGCCACTGATCGTACGTGTGCGCGCGCCATCGCGTCTTTTGGCAGCAATAGGTGATCACCGTAAGATTCGTCAAGATATTCAATAATAGCCATTGACTGGCCAAGCACGACGTCACCGTCAACTAACGTTGGCACCAAATGGCTGGCATTAAGTTCGCTATATTGCCTTTGGTGTTGCTGACCACCGTCTTTGACTAAATGCACACTTTGGTGCTGATGCTCGAGTTGCAGCATGTTTAAGGCAATTCTTACGCGATATGCGGCGCTAGAGCGCCAATAGCCATGTAATGTGATCATAGTGCTTCCTTAATGACTTATTATTTTGATGTCGACTTTAGTTTTTCTTTGGGTTTGGGCTTTGAAATACCGTAATCACGTAATTTATTAGCAATTGCGGTATGAGAAACTCCTAACTTTTTAGCCAGTAATCGCGTGCTCGGAAAGGCAGGATACAATCGGCGTAATAAATTCGCTTCAAACTCTTTGGTTGCCTGCTCTAGCGTGCCTTCAAATTCGTCATCAAAATAACCAAAGTCACGACTATAAGACGGTAAATTTAAATGCTGTGGCAGAATTTCGATACTGTCTTTACACTGACTCACCGCGCGATAGATAATATTTTTTAACTGCCTAACATTACCCGGCCAACTGTAACTAGACAATTGCTCTTTGGCGGGTACCGACAATCGAGAGGCTATAGATGACAGTTTATGCACATAATATTCTAAAAACATTTCAGCCAACGGCACAATGTCTTTAGAACGATTTGATAACGGCGATAATTTAAGACCCAATACGTTGATGCGATAATATAAATCTTCTCTAAATTTCTTCTCTTGCGTCAATGAAGGCAAATCTTGTTGTGTCGAGCAAATAATGCGTACGTTCACCTGCACCTCATCGTCACCACCAACTCGCCTAAAAGCGCCGGACTCTATAAAACGCAACAATTTAGATTGCATTAATGGCGTCATTTCGGCAATTTCATCAAAATATAAAGTGCCGCCATCGGCTTTCTCGACTAAGCCTTTCTTGCCTTCAATACGCGTACCCATGGAATTTGCAGCATAGCCAAATAGTTCTGATTCAGCGACTTCATCAGGCACTGCGGCGCAGTTAATGATAATAAAAGGTTTGTCATGGCGATCGCTTTGCTCATGACAAGCTCGTGCGATAATTTCTTTACCGGTGCCAGTTTCCCCTGAAATAAGCAATGGAGCGTCTAATATAGCGTGTTTCTTGGCTTCTTCAACGACAGCCTTCATTAACGGAGAAACCGCTAGAACGTCTTTAAAACCGTCGATATTACTAGTTTTTAACGCGTTATATTGCACGTCAATACGCCGCGCCGATTTAAACATCACCACTGCACCAGCTAATATCTGCTCTTCGTCAACATCAGGGAAGAATACCGGCATCATTTCAGCCAAATATTCAGTGCCCGATATATCGACGCGTGACGCAGACGCAGATACATCAGTACGTGTTAGCCATCGATTAAAGGAAAAACCATTCACCCAATGGCCAAGCGGATGTGATATTAACTGCTCTTCACTTTGACCTAACAGGCTTTGTGCTGCTTCATTGGCTCGATAAATATTGCCTTTGGCATCAATGGAGAAAATAGGATCAGGCAGGGTTTTCAATAACGTGAGTAAACCGTAATGCTCTTGTTCAGAGGGTAAATGCGTAACACTTCGAACATCTTTAACACCGTCTATTTTTCGAATAGAGACCATTAAATTTTGAAATTGTGAGAATTCTAATTTTGGAAAATGAACATAAATACGACCGGTTTGATCAGCGTCAATGGAGCGTAAATTTAAATCAAAACTAACAAGCAGATTGAGAACTTCTTGAGCAATACCCAGACGATTTTCACAGATAACTTCTAAACGCAAAACGAACTCTTATACGAACGGTTGGAATAGTGTGAGTGTAAACCTTTGTTTACTATTAGCAATAGCTTGCGCTTTAAATGGCATAAAAAAAGCCAATAGATAGCTACCTATTGGCTTTTAAAGTGTTAAAACAATACGTTATAAAGTCATTTGATTACAGACTCATTGCGTCTTGATCTTCACCTTCTTTTTCAACTTCTACCGGCATTAAGTCTTCCTTGGTAATGCCAAGGGCTAATGCGACGGCTGAAGCCACGTAAATTGACGAATACGTACCAACAAAGACACCAAATAACAACGCCGTTGCGAAACCATGTATTAATGCGCCACCTTTAAAGAACAAAGCGAGCAATACAATAATCGTGGTCATCGAGGTAATTAACGTACGACTCATGGTTTGGGTCAACGAAATATTGATAATTTCACTCGGGGTGCCGCTGCGCAATTTACGAAAGTTTTCGCGAATACGATCTGACACCACGATGGTATCGTTGAGTGAATAACCAATAACGGCCAAAATCGCTGCTAATACGGTTAAATCAAATTCAATTTGCAACAGGGCAAACAAACCAATGGTTAACAATACATCGTGAGCAAGTGCAACTACTGCGCCAAGTGCGAATCGCCACTCAAATCGCATAGAGACGTAAATCATGATGCAAATTAACGCCGCTAACATTGCCAAGCCGCCCTTTTCAGCGAGTTCGTCACCCACTTTAGGACCAACAAACTCAATACGGCGCATTTCAACTTTTTGCGTCGTATTATCGCTTAACAAGGACAATACTTGACTACCAATTGTCTCAGCTTTCACGTCATTACGTGGTGTAAGACGTACTAAAACGTCACGCGTGCTACCAAAACTTTGTACAATAGCATCTTCAAAGCCGTTAGTTTTCAGTAAAGTACGGATCTCTTTAAGATTAGCCTCGTCGCTATAGCCTACTTCGATGACCGTACCGCCAGTGAAATCTAAGCCAAGGTTTAACTTGTTAACGCCGATAAAGGCGATACTTGCAATAATCATTAATGCTGAAAATGCGATGGCTACACGGCGCCATTCCATAAATTTGACAGCACTTTTACTTTTAAATATTTCAAACATTAGCTATCTCCTATATAGAAAGTTTTTCAATGCGTTTGCCACCAACCCACAGGTTGACGATAACGCGCGTAACCACAACAGCGGTGAACACCGAGGTGATAATACCGATTGAAAGCGTTATTGCGAAGCCTTTTATAGGGCCGGCGCCAAACGAGAACAAGATAATAGCGGCTATTAACGTGGTAATGTTAGCATCAAAAATAGTATCCATTGCCGCGTCATAACCATGATGAATAGCTTGTTGTACCGAGCGACCCGCGGCTAATTCTTCACGTATACGCTCGAAGATTAAGACGTTAGCATCAACAGCCATACCAATGGTTAATACAATACCCGCCATACCTGGCAAGGTTAACGTAGCACCAGGGATCATCGACATCACC
>JABSRV010000282.1 GCA_013214905.1 Psychrobium sp.
TTTTCTGAGTTTTCTTTTGAAAACCATGATTCAAAATAATGAGATTATCTCCTTCAAAAAATCCCAGTAATCTAAAAATATTACCGCTATTTTGAATTCTTATTTCCCAAATGTTGTCTGTATTTACTAACTTTTTCAAATAGATAGTGGGTACAACATCCAGCTCTTCAATCACCTGTAAAACCCAAGCAACTTTCTGTAATTGCTTACCATTGAGCGAATCAAGAAACTCAGCAATGGGACATTTACCGTCAACGGTTGTATAAAAATCTATTTTCTTCATTTAAAGAGGTTAACATACAAGTGAACTTTTGGTAATTTAATAAATAGAGGTGTACCATGGATAGTTGGAATAAAGGCAAGCGGGTTGGTCAGAAAAAGGCATTCAAATTGGAGGATATCTGGCGAATACGTATTCGATTAGAAATAGAGAAAAAACTCGAACAGTTAGTTTTATTCAATCTTGCAATTGACAGTAAGCTAAGATCTTGTGACTTGCTTAATCTGAAGGTCAGAGACATTTCATCAAGTGGACTGATACAAACCAGAGCCGTAATTGAGCAAAAAAAAACACGCAGTGAAGTTCAATTCGAAATAACACCGAGGACAGTGCAATGCTTAACTCATTGGATACACGATAATAAACTTGTGTCGGCTGATTTTATATTTTTTAGCCGACGTAAACGAAATACTCATGTGAGTTATCATTATTATGCGAATATAGTGAAGCAATGGGTTAGCGAGTTAGGGCTTGATATTACTCAATACGGAACCCATTCATTACGCCGAACGAAAGCAACATTGATTTATGCAAAAACTAAAAATCTGAGAGCTATTCAGTTATTACTTGGTCACTCCAAACTTCAAAGTACCATCGAATACCTAGGTGTTGAAATAGAGGATGCATTATCGATATCAGAAGCTACAGAAACATGATGATAGTGATCCCAAATTTCTCGTTGCGTGTTAGTGAATATTATTGCTCGCAATAGCGCTAAGAACTACGTTTGAAAATAGTTATTAATATTGCCATACTTTTTCTAATGAGACTTGAACCAAACTTCCCTTAGATTTCGCTAAATTAATCGAGCGACTCATTTGTTGGTACAGGGATAGTATAAAGTTTAGGAGGGATTTTATTGCCTTGTGATTTCATTATCATCAATTCTTTAGCCTGTTTTTTTTCAACGGGTTGTTCAATCAATGTTTGCACATTAACAACCTCTTTTTTTTGACACGCGGTCAATACCAGCAACATAATTATTAGGAGACTAAATTTCATCTTTATATACCCATATGCCACTGTTTTCGGGGATTGTTAGTAACAGTTTGTTTTGCTCTCTTAGGGACTTAGCATAATCTAAGTTTGCAGAATATCCAAGCCACCGCCCATTGACGAAACACCAAATGATACTGACATTGTTAAATATCTTAAAATCGACTATTTCGTTGGTGGTGCCAATAAAATTCCAACCAACCTTTACGCTGGCCAATAAAGTGGCTGACGTATTGTCACTAGACGTACTAGCATTTTCTTCCTTATATTTCAGAGCCTTGTTTACTGCTTTTTCTGCATCAATTAAACCGTAACCAGTTTCAGGTGATTTAGGATACAACGTATTGAATGGGGTGCTATCGTCAATGTCATAGGAGTAGACATAATTAGCGGTGCTGTTACGATATTGACCAGCACCAACTTGTTTCGTTGTGCTATAGAGTATGTGCAATACGTCATCGTGAGTTAAGTCAGGATTAGTTTCGAGCATCAGCGCTATAACACCTGAGACTATTGGCGCGGCAAAACTAGTACCTGCGACAAAACCCATTTCGTTTTCTTCAAAGCCATTTTCACCGATAAGATCAATGCCGACAAAATTACTGGCGGCGACTAAATCTAGTTTCTCACCAAAATCACTATACAAACTTCTAGTGCCATCAGCCTCGATTGCACCTACACTGATCACGTTATCGAGCGCAGACTCATTACTAAGTGAGGTGCTTCCGTCATTGCCGGCGCTAAAAATGACGAAACCGCCTTTGCCGCCCCTTGCTTCTTTGATGAAGGTATTAATGGCATCTTCGCTCGCTTCATCAATGGCGGATGTGGTTGACCATGAACAATGGATAATATCGATATTAAGCGCTAAGGCTTTATAAAAAATATCGATGTAGCTTTGGTCAAATATTTCATCGTCTTCTATCTCAAACAAACCGTTAAATGCAATCATATAGGCGTCTGGCGCTACACCCATCACCGCATAATTATTGCCCCTGTTAGCCCCAATCACCCCAGCAACCGTAGTGCCGTGATAATCGGCGACGGAAGACGGCGTAACATCTTTGATTTTCTCGTTAAAATTGAAAGTATCAGAAAAATGTAAATCAGGATGAGTCATTTCAAAAGAGCTATCAACAACCGCTATGCGCACTCCTTTCCCCGTTATACCCCTATCAATCACTTGCAATATATTAGAGTCGACATCTTCAAAACTTAATATGTCGAAATATTCATCTAAATAGAATGCTTGTGTGACAAAACCACCTTTATTATGAAATTGCCAAAAGCTTTCATCTTCGTAACGAAATACATCATCGAAATATTTCCAGTAGTTAACCGAATTTTGCTGATCTAACATGGATGCTGTATCGTTAGTTGTGCCATTTCTTCGGGCGCGATGTTGTTTGCCAGCGGCCATGCTGGGTTTAACAACAGGCTTACGCTTAGGCTGTTGTATGTTATGTCTGATTATTTTTTTGATAAATGAGGGCTGCACATATACAACGGCTTCGGTTTCAAAAATAAGCTTGCATAATGCAAGTACGCGGTCAATTTCACTGAGCTCGAATATAAAGACCTTGCCGTAATTCTTTACAACCTTCAGTTGATACTTGGCTTCAAAATAGCCTTTGGGATAATGATTTAGCGTTTTTAAAATTATTCTATTGCTAAATTTTCCATTCTTTCCCGTTTCATTAGTGAACGAGATGACGTTAGCTTGCACTGGTTTTAGGTTCGTCAATGTCACAAACCGACCTTTGTTGTAATAACCCTGTGCAAACGCCGTATTGCTAAACAATAGCGTAGTTAAAATAATGGCAATGCGTAGGTTCATTAATCAAATTCCTTTTTAATAAGCAGCGTTTTTTTTGATAACGCTGCTTCACAATGTAGTTAATTAGTCGTAGCTAATGCCAACTTCATCGAGCATATCCTTAATTTCTTGCGCTTTGATAACGATGGTATTAGAGGTGATCTGGTAAGCATCGCCGCCATAGTTTGTGCCACCACGACTAAATTCATAATGAATGCACAAATCGCCAATCTGATCAAGGGAATATTGCTGCGCCATTCTGTTACTTTCAAGATAAAGATCAAAATGATAATAACCCTCTATTTTTGTCGGCATGGTCAAATCTGGTTTTAAATTATAACCAAAACCACTTTTCCCGGATGGAACCGCACACCGCTGAGTAAGAAAATGGCTCCTGATTGTCTTATCTTTAGACCTTGTCGGTAAATCATAGATATTGGTGACGCTCTTTATTGGCAGTTTAAAAATGTATGTATAGACCGATGAATTGACAATACCGCCATTATCAATAATTAACTGACGCCGTGCATCAAACAATGCTTGAGAGATAACAGGAGCGCCAAGTTGTGCATATTCTAACGTTTTGTTAATCGACTCTTCGGTAATTCTGCTTAAATCGTGAGTTAGCGTATCGCCAAATTCTGCGATGGTGATCATGCGCGGCTTGCCGTCTCGCTCAATGACAAATTGTTCTACATAGCTATTGCCGTCAGAACAACCGCCAACTACCATGAATCCTATTAAGAAAAGTATTATCTTTATCATTGTGAAGCCTTAATATCTAATTTTTTAATTTGAAATACAATGGATTTCATTCACTACTTCCAAAATGTATTGCCGTAATCGGCAACTTTAGCGCCATATTTCGTTTCAACTTTTCTAAATTCATCAAATGGAGTTTTATAACCTCGATTTATATTGATATTAAATTTATTGTTGGTTTTGTGGTTTTTACCATGCTCCATATTCCATAACATATAATCAAAATCACCGTGGTGGGCTGGAATTCTGATAAATTGATTCGGACGGCTTTCACCAGGGTCATATGAGCCATACCAACCTTTGCCACCTGAAAATGCTATCCAGTCGCTTTGATTCCAGGCCATCGTCTTAATCCAAGTCATCTTAGGGTAAGGTATTCTGATAGTTTTTGTTCGCCAGCCACAATGAAAGTGCCAATGGTGACGCTTGCAACGATAATATTTAAAGCTGATCGTTTTATAACCGGTTCTAAGGGTCATGTAGCCACCAGTAGGCCTGCCAGCTTGTGCATATAGTTGGATCCAGTATTTAGCTCCATCATCGCGATCAAACACACCAACAGGATCA
>JABSRV010000283.1 GCA_013214905.1 Psychrobium sp.
GCTAATGTCCTGTTCTACGACCTCGATTTTATCGTCTTCAACTTCGGCCTCGTTAAAGAGTTCGCCTTGCCCAGGATGAGCTTCACTACTTCCGCCAAAACGTTTTTGTTGGGCTAATCTAAACTGCTCTAATAAGTACTCAATTTTTTCGTTGCTAGCATCGAGTTCACCTTGAAGTTGCAATAACATTGCCTTCAAAGTTTGCGGGTCATTAGGTAGTTTGTTGATGTCTTTTATCATGCATTAAGGTTAGTAAAAACATAGATAAACGACTGATTTTACTTAGACTAAATCGTGATCAATAAACGCTGCTTATGATCACCAGTTATAAGGCTTTCGCGTGATAATACAACGCCTGATGGCCAACGATATCATAGCCACTTAACAGCCATTTGAGTTGTTGCCCGGACAGATTGATGGTTTGCTCACCATGTTTTGGCCATTTAAACTTTTGCTTTTCTAATCGCTTGTACCACAGTGCAAAACCGGTGCGATCCCAGTAGAGAATTTTAAGTTTATCGCGCTGCTTGTTACAAAACACAAAAAGCGCCGATGAGTAAACATCCATGGCAAGCTCTTGTTCGACAATCAACGAGAGGCCATTAATAGATTTTCTAAAATCTACGATATCTCGGTGCAGGTAGATACAATTTGGTTCAACAAACATCTGCATTATGCCAACTCCCGCAGAAGCGTTGCCAACCATATGGCATCAATATCGACTGGCATAGCTAATGTCGCATCACTAATGGTTAAACTTAACTGTTTCGCTGGGGCAATCTGAGTTTGAACTTTAATAAATGCCGTTGTTGTTTGAGAGCCCGAGATTTTAGCGCGGTTATTATAGAACGATTTACTGACCAGTTGATTGTTGTTAGCGCCGATCTAAACCCGCAGATATTTGCCGCAGAATAAATACCCAGATCAGCGTATCCCAAGCTAGCCGATCCATCTCAATCGTTAAAACTCAATCTCATCATCAAATTCTGTTTTTTGATCATCGTGTTCTTGGTCGTTTTTGATGTCATCGAACATGGCCATAATGTCAGTACCATAACTTTCCCAAACGGCGGACTTTAGATCATCAAGTAGCTGATAGATGCATTGTGCTTCTTGTCGCGTCCAATGTGTCCTGATTTTCAATGGTTTCATGTCATTTTCCTCGTTTCTTTTTCTGCCTGCTTTTAGCTTGCTCTTGGGCTTCTTTCATTCGGTAAGACTCGCCTGCAATGGCAATTATTTCACTGTGATGTACTAGCCTATCAATGAGTGATATCACGCAGGCTGCATTAGGGAACACTTCATTCCATTCGCCAAACGGACGATTTGTGGTGACTAAGGTGGCGCGCTTTTCATAACGCCGGTTAATGATTTCAAAGAGTAAATCAGCATGGCGGTTGCTATAAGATAGATAACCGACCTCGTCAATAATCAAAAATTTAGGCTTTGCATAATGGTTCAGCCGCCGTCTTAAGGCGTTATCGCCATCTTGCGCCGCTAAGTCATTTAACATATTGGCCGCACTGGTGAACAACACAGTATGACCTTGTAACACCGCCTGATAACCTAAATTCTGTGTAATGGTCGACTTGCCGACACCGTTACTGCCAATCAAAATAATGTTGCTGACTTCATCGATAAAGTCGAGTTGCATCAAGCCATGAATGGCTGACTGGTCAATACTTTCTGGCCATTGCCAATCAAATTCACTGAGCGGTTTAAAGCGACCAAGTTTGGCGCTACTTAATCGGCGCTCTAAGGTTTGTTGTTTTCGCTCGGCTAATTCCCAACTTAGCCATTGCTCAATCCATGCGAGTTGCTCCTCTTGAACCTCCGACCAATGTGCTTGCAACCCGACTAATTTAAGCTCAATCGCTAGTGATTTAAGGGCATCGATGTTAATCGTCTCCTGAGTTGCTTAGGCGGTCATAATCACTGAGTTTTGCGGCCTTAACACTGTAACCTTTGACTTTATCTGGCAGGGTCACCGCAATCGGTGGCGGCTGTTGTTTTTCATCACGACGACGCTCTAATATCTGTTGCATGGCTTCGCTGTAGGGCACTTGCTTATTTATAGCTTCCACCATGGCTTGAGCAAATTCATGCTGGCCGTAATCATCGAGCAGTTGATTGAGTTTTCTTAAGGTTGCCTTTAATACATGGCCTCGTTCAATAGATTGTTGGAGCAACAGGCTTGCTCGCAGGCGTGGCTAATTCTATCTTGACCACAGTGCTCTTTTGCGTTGGTTTTAGCGAGCCATAACGCATTGATATATTTTTCATCTTCGATTTGTTCACCTTTGGAAAAACTGCGCTGATGGCTAGCCATTTCTTTATCACCATCAAGAATACGCACTTTTTTAAGGCAAGCACTGACGCTTAAGGTGCTTTGCACCAACGGATGTGGAATGGAATAATCATTTAAATCAAAGCGGACGTAAGGTATTTTTGCGGCACGTACTTGTTGACATCCCCGTGTCTCAAACGGGTTATCTGGCAGGGTCAGCAAGTGAGGTTTCTCTTGTTCAAACGCCTCTCTAACTGTCATTTCATGATTTTCAGGACATCGCCTGTCACTGCTAATTCCTAGGCACCACGCATCGGCTTGCGCATTCAGCTCATCCAACGTGTTCCATTGACGACCCGCAAAAAAGTTATCACGAATATAGCGTATTGCTCGTTCAACACGGTCTTTTTCGTTACCTCTGGCCACCGCAGCCGCCCGAGGTTCGAAGTGATAATGCGCGGCTAAATCAAGCGGTGAAATCTAATGGCATCACCTTGGCGCTCTAATACCGTAGACTTGAGGTTATCAAATAACAGAACCTTAGGTAGCCCTTGCCACGCTTAAAATGCAGCGACATGCCCTCGGAGAAAACTCGTCATTTGTTGGTTCGGATAAAATTGTAGAAATATCCGACGAGACCAACTCAATACCATCACAAAAGCCATCAGTAGTCGTTTTGCATTGCCGATTTGAATCTGATCAAAGTGCCCCCAATCGACCTGGGCTTGTTCGCCGGGCAAGGTTTTTAAACACAGGTAAGCCTCTGGTTGCTTACGTGGTCTCATTTCGCTAATACGTTGTCGAAACATGCTTTGTCCCCCAGGGTAACCGCGTTGCTGAGCCATTTCATAGAGCCTAGCTGCCGTCAGATTAGGAAACTGCACCAGGGTGTCGATAACAAAGGGGAAATAAGGGTCGATGATTGAGGGACGTAATGCCCGTTCAACTTTGGGCAGACCTGCGTGAGCTAACACGCGATCAACGACCGAATAATGAATACCAAGTTAAGTGGCTATGGCGCCAGTGAGCCATTTCCCGACAAAGTGGTAGCGCAAAATCTTAGTTTCGGTCTCTTTACTAATCGTCACGATGGAACTCCTGCGTCAATTACCTCGATCATCGCCTAAAAGGTCGTTTAAACCGTGTGTGATCAAGAAAGTCATGAAGTAAAAAAGGCCCACAGACGGATTTACAGTGATGACAAATCAATATTGACGTGTGTTTGGTGAATAATTTTAGTGTTTTTTGTCTTTCGCTGTGGGATTAAGTACAGCATGGATGGGAGTTTCAGAGGAACACTGATGCGTTACTTTCTGTTTTTGTCGGTCACGAAACCGTTATTGACGCAGGGCATTATTAAAACAGCCCGTCCGACTCAATTGGTATTTTTTACCCGCCCGCTGTAATGATTTTCGCCGTGCTTTAACGCGACAACCCTTGGTACAATAGCGTTGCCCGCGATCACATTTCCGGCAAATAATGACCTGAGTATGGCAGCGACAACAAGAATAAAGGCGGGCTGATGTCTTCATCGAAAAAAAGGTCGATGAGGGCTGGATTTATAACCAATTTGTGCAACACTAATTGGGTCGTGCAACTGCACGGTTTTTGGGTGTGACGTCAATTTTGACCGCGAAATCTAAGGTGGCGTCATACCGTTCACATCAACACTTCTTGTTTTAGTTCTTAAAATAGATCACTGCTCAATCATTTCATGGCATAGGCGCTTTTCATCATCGAAAATTCACTATTTATTTATTGGATCGATCTGGTTATTTTCTTGGTTATTTAAGTTCTGCGGCAAATAAGTGCCGATTTGGAGTGGTGTTTACAATTGTCGCGACAAAATTGAGCGGCGGTGTTTCCGCTTTCTACTTGCTGAGTGATGAGTGCGGTGTTTTTCAAGGTAGTTGTCACCATTTAGCCAATATTTCTATGCGGCCTTATTCTGTTGTTCTTTTACATTTTCCTTTTCAGGATTAAGTGACACTGGTCCTTCAACTTCGCAGTTTCTGACATCTCCTGCCCAACGGATCTCGTTCGCTTTCTTAGCTTGCTCCATGACGACCTTTCGCTTAGCTAAAATTACTTTATCTTCACCACGGTGACGTTGAGCTGG
>JABSRV010000284.1 GCA_013214905.1 Psychrobium sp.
ACGGTGATCGGCCGCTTTATTAATGTGGCGTAGGGCAGTGGCAAAACCCATATCTAACATACGATCCGCTTCATCTAACACCAAGATCTCAAGACCATTCAACATGACGTGACGGTGCTCAAGGTGATCAGAAATACGTCCGGGCGTTGCAATAATTAAATCAGGATCTTTACGCAGTATCTTGGCCTGATCATTAAATGACTCACCACCAACGATTAACGTTGCGTTGATTCGAGAGCTACCAGTCAGTTTTTTGAAGTCTTGATAAACTTGCATCGCAAGCTCTCGAGTGGGTGCTAATACTAGCGCGCGAGGGTCACGTTTAGTGAGGGGTTTTTGACGTAATAAACGGTGCATAATTGGCAGCAAAAAGGCGATGGTTTTACCTGATCCAGTTTGTGAGGAGGCCAAGATATCTTTGCCCGCAATCGCAAATGGAATAGCTTCCATTTGTATTGGAGTTGCTTGGTCAAATCCCATGTGTTCAAGGGATGCTGTTAGCCGTTTATCTAAGCCAAAATTTGAGAATGACAATATAGTTCCTAAACGTGAATTTTACTAAAGGCGCATTATAATTCGTGTAGCCGACAATCACCATTCTTATCGTATAAATATCACCATCTTGCTTCACACTTTGTCATCTTCTTTCACCTGCTATATTAGATTAACGGCTCTTTAAATAGGGTGGGACGTTTTTCTGTGATTATTTAAACCTCACGTTGGTAGTATGGGTTTATTTATCTTTAATGCTTTACAGCCTTGTATGTGGTAGTTTGTTTTGGTATTGTCGTGCTACATTTGTGTTTTTAAATGGTGTTTTTGTCATATGGTTGCCAAGCTAAGCCCTAAAGTTCGTATTACAGAGTCTGTTATCTTACAGGCCAGTAATGAAGTCAGCCGTATCAACGATAATCAAATAATTGGCTTCCATGTACGCCTTGGTAAGCCACAAAGTGATGGTGGCCGCCTCGCCAGCTATTATTATTTCTATCGTATCGGAGGCAGAAACGGACGACAGGTTAACTACTTCATTGGTAATAGTTCCAACATAGATGCAGGATTGGCCAGACGAATTGCCGTACAAATTCAGCCTCATGTTAAGGCAGAAAAAGACATTTTAAAAATGAAGTTTGAAGCCGAGAAAAGCAACGTCAGACTCAAAGATTTTTGGCTTTATTTAGGCCGTGATTTTTTCGTCAAAAAATACAAAAATCAGGCAGACGCAATCCGCAATATTGAAGCGATTATATTACCCGCTATTGGCAGTGTTCACCTTGATAAATTGAGTCATCAATTGGTCGAGTTGCGTGTGGTCAGACCCATGCAAAAACGAAATACGCTGAGTCAGCTTAAAGTGGTAATAAGTCAACTGCGTGGTTTATTAAAGCATGCGGTGCAATGCCATTATTTAACGGTTCAGCCATTAGCGTCATTTGATATCGAGCAAGAAAAAACGCCTATCACCACAAAAATATCGGCTACCTTGTCAGGTGCACAAATTAAAGGATTATATTATCGCGCCAGCAAAGTAGGGCGCAACGCCGTATATTTATATACCTTGCGCCTGCAAATACTCACCGGCTTGGATTTAACCACTATATGCGCCAGCTATCGACAAGATATACGCACAAATTTATGGTCGTTAAGGGCGAGTAATGGTAAATTAACCGGTAAAATAATACCGCTCAGTGGCCCTTTAAAGTTGTTGTTAAAGGAAATATTGAAAACATTTCCTCGCGCGCAAAGCCTCTATTTGTTTCCAGCAAAGAAAAGTAGCGGTAAACAACAAACAATGGACGTACGCTCGTTAGCGAAAGCGCAGCAACGATTTATTTTTGATGTGCAACAGGTGACGTTATCGATGAGTCAGCTATTAAGTAATATTGAACGTGCAATGATTGAAGCCAAACTGGATCCGCTTGTTGTCGCGCATCTTTTTAATAAGAAACTTGCTGATTACCTAACGTTAGACGTTAAAGATCCGAAGATTTTGACTGCATTAGAAACGTGGTACAAAGCGTAGAACCCAACATTAAATTAAGTGAAAGTTAACACATGAAAGATCTAATTATTAAAGAAATGCGTGTGCAAAGTGAGATAGACGTTGAATTTGAAATTAATCGACGCATTGCATTCATTCAAACAAAATTAAGCAACGCCCAGGCAAAATCATTGGTATTGGGGATCAGTGGTGGCATCGACTCTACCTTAACGGGACGCTTAGCCCAGTTAGCCGTTGAGCAATTAAACGCGATTACTCCAGAGCAGCCTTATGCCTTTTACGCGGTTAGATTGCCTTATGGCGAACAACAAGATGAAGACGAAGCGCAACTTGCCCTGCAATTTATCAAACCAAGCAACACATTAACCATTAACATCAAGCAGGGCGTTGATGCCATCGATCAGCAAACGATTGCGAATCAATTAGGCAGTGCGAGCAACGTTAACAGTGATTTCATTAAAGGTAACCTCAAAGCGCGACTGCGCATGTCGGCGCAATATCATGTGGCAGGGCTAACGGGGGGGTTAGTGATTGGTACCGATCATTCTGCAGAGAATATTACTGGATTTTATACCAAGTTTGGTGACGGCGCCTGCGATCTCGCGCCATTGTTTGGCCTTAACAAACGTCAAGTTCGAGCGTTGGCTGCCCGCCTTGGTGCGCCCAATGCATTAGTCGATAAAGCGCCAACCGCGGATTTAGAATGTGACAAACCACAACTGACAGACGAGGAAGCATTAGGCATGAGTTACGATCAAATCGATGATTTCTTAGAAGGTAAGCCAGTTCGAGCCGACATAGAAGCGCGCTTAATTGCTATTTATCAACGCACCCAGCATAAACGTCAAGCGATCCCAACGATTTATGACGAAGAGTAATTAACCACTGCGTGTAGGATGAGTTCGCTCAAGGTGTAACGTCATGAGAACAGTGAATAAGCACTTCTTGTGTCGCCCAATCATTGGTAATCGATTACGCTCGGTATTTAAGCCCATTGAATATCGATCAGATTTCAATGGATGTTCTATCTTTAATCGTTACGACTAATTCAACCTATGATAAAAATAAATAGGGACAAAACGAAATAAAAAATTAGAGCAGGGTGACTAGATTCTCGCCGCGCCGCTGAGTTGGACACCCATAATCAGGTTATCAAAATCTACTTGCTACCATTATAAAATTAGGGATATTGACTCTAATTAATGTGCCAAGTACACCACTCATTAGTGACGTGGTCAACTAATTCAAACAAAGGGGGCGTGCAATTAGATTATGTCGAATTTAAATTTGAATCCGCACAATCAACATTGGAAAAACTATTTGTAAGGCGCTTTGTGCCCCACAGCGTGAAAGTGATTTTGTAACTCGATTGCGCGTAAAGCCATCTCAGACCGAGACTAACAACGGTCAAATTAACTTAGTTCACAGTATTATCTATCTTTTGCCATATAAAGCTAAATTCAGCAGCTGATTAACCAAGCTATGTCAGAATCTGACTCGTCACCAATAAGGTGGTGTAAGGTTTTTTGTACGGTTAATCAAATGGTTAAGGTGTTAAGTTTTTTCCGGTCGCCGTATATATGATAAACGTTTTAGCTGCAGAACAATAACCCGCCCTAATGACTGTCTTCTCAATAGCCCAAACGTCTAAATATTTGTTGGACATAATTAAAAACAAATTATTACTATACTCGATTAGTACGGGAAAAGAATTCTATTCACTATGATTACTTATCAAGGGACTTCAATGAAAAATATATCGATTCAATTTAAAATTTTGATAATTCCTATTGTTGGTGTAATCGGTTTTGTTGTCTACTTAGCTATTACGTTTTACACGATGACTACTATAGACAAACTGTTGAGCTATGCTTAAACGGTTGAGTTTCCGTTACTGAAGGCGGTGGACCATAGTTTAGTGACATTAGATAAGATCACCGAAAATCTTCGTGCCGCCGATACAACAGGTGAGGTCGAATCTCTTGAAAAAGCTCAAAAACTATCGAAAGAATTTAGACAAAAAATATCTACTAGCAAGTCGTTGAGCGAAGCTCACCAAACCGTACTGACCAATATCCTTACCTCATTTACTCGATATTACGACAACGCTTATCGTATATCTGAAGAACTAATGGACAGTTCAGCCGATTTCGAGAGCTTAGGTGACCGAAGTAAAAAAATGGCTACCGATTTACTGATCTTGCAAAAACAACTTAATTCATTTCAGAGCGCACAGAGCCAAGCTTTTGATGGTGCGCTAGCCATGGTTATTGTGCCGAGTGAAGAAGGTAAGCACGTCAGCTTACTACGCTTGGTTGAAGCGACCGGGAATATTAATTACGGCTGAAACGTTACGGTTACATCGACGTGCTAAAGCGCTTTTTGTAAAAAGCCG
>JABSRV010000285.1 GCA_013214905.1 Psychrobium sp.
GCCATGCATATGCACGTTGTCCTAGCAGCGGATAAATGCAGCTAGCACCAGTACCAATATCTAATCCGGTGACTCGCGCCCCATTAACCCGTTTACCCTGATTACTTTGCGTTAATAGGTCGGACAAATAGTGAATATAATCAACGCGACCTGGGATTGGCGGGCATAAAAAGCCATCAGGAATGTCCCAATGTTCGATACTGTATTGATGTTTTAGTATCGCGCAGTTTAGGGTTTTTACCGCTAGCGGATCGGCAAAGTCGATCGAGGCATTGCCATATTTATTGTCAGCTACAAATGGCGAAAGGGCTGGTGATGCTTTGATCAGCGCAGTAAAATCATAATTTTTATTATGTTTATTGCGCGGATGCAGTACATTTTTAGTATTAGACATTATTAGGTGGGCTTGTTGGGTTTTCTAGCCGCGGGTTTAGTGCCGACTCGAAAAGTACCATTTGATAAAAACTGCACCACTTGGTCACGTTTTTTACCAATCAACAGGGGACCATCATCCATAAACAAAAAGTTTTTCCAACAACTTTTAAAAACTTGCCATGTGGTTTCAATCACATGGTGACGATCATTACTAAAATAGACCACTGTATTGTTTGGCCATGTTAGGTGCTGGGTTATTAGCTCTGGAAGTTCACTGTCTTCACTATCCCAGATTGATTCCCATTGACCTTGTTCATGCCAGGTTGCTTGGCTAAAAGGCCAATCACCTTTTTTGAAAAAATCGGGATGATCTACTTGATTGCTAACAAAGCTATTCCAAAATACAGTCGCGCGCTCTTTCGCCATAGGTCTGATTAATGTTTTGTCTTCATCACTAATCGGTAGGCTTTGCTGGCGAAAAACCCACGCTTTTTTGTGCTCTTCTAATGCTGTATAGCTCATGTTGACATCGTCTTGAAGGAAATTAACACTATTATACGTGTCTTTGACGTGCGCTGGCAAAGGGATTAACCAAGCTTTGTCGGTTAAGCCCAGTTGAGCGAATTATAATATTGATATCGGAGCATATTTCTTAAACACGCCATAAATACATCCTGTAGGTTCGATTTTTCATCCCTGAAAAATAAGGTTTATTGCACATGCACCAATATCAATGGAGCCATTGAGCCTAAAATTTTTAATGCAGTTTCATACGCGGGCGTACCACCTTCATTATTTTTTCCGCCAGCCACAAGCCAATGGTTTTAAATAAGCCATGAATAGCTTGCTGATGCATGCGATAAAGTGAAATGTACATTAGCCGTGCAATTTTACCCTCGACAAACATACTGTTTTTGGTCAGGTTGCCCATTAAACTGCCCACGGTGCTAAAGCGCGATAGGTTAACCAGCGAGCCATAGTCAACGTATTTATAATCTAATAGAGGCTGGTTTTTTAACTGTCTTAAGATGTTTTTCTCAACGCAGCTAGCCATTTGATGTGCCGATTGGGCACGCGGTGGCACAAAACTTCCGTCGGGTAATTCACAGGCGCAGCAATCGCCAATGACGTAAATATGGCTCTGCATTGCATCATTACTGCTTTTCGCCAGTAAATTAGGCTGTACTAAAATTTGATTGGCACGATTTAGCTCAAATATTCCAAGCTGTGCAATAAAGTCGGGCGCTTTAACTCCCGCCGCCCATAACATAAGATCGGCTGATATTAACGTGCCGTCACTGGTGATAAAACCATCTTTGGTGGCTTCACTAACGCGGGTATTTTGCAGTACGTTAACGCCAATTTTTTCTAATTCTCGTTTCGCCGATTGACTAATTCTTGCTGGCAGCGCGGGTAATATGGTTGGGCCTGCTTCTATTAAATGAATGTTGAGTTTATGGCTATTCATATGATGCAAGCCATACACTTTTAGTAAGTCAGCCACATGAAATAACTCGGCTGATAGTTCAACGCCGGTCGCGCCTGCACCAACAATGGCAATATCTAACACACTATCGTTATTGGCTTGGTGAACCTTGGTGAAGTTGTTCAGCAGCGCATGATGGAAACGCTCGGCTTGAGTATGTGAGTCTAAAAAGAAACAATGCTCTTGCACGCCCGGGGTATTAAAGTCATTGCAAACACTGCCAATGGCGATAATGAGTTGGTCAAAAGGCACTTGACGTTCGGGCAATATAAGCTGGCCGTTATCATCATGCTGGGCAGAGAGAGTAAGGGTTTTATTGATATTGTCTAAAGCGCTAAAACAGCCAAGTTGAAAGTGATAGCCATGTTTTGCCGCATGGGCGCTATACACTACCGCGTCTAAATTTGAGTCGAGCGAACCTGTTGCTACTTCATGCAATAAGGGTTTCCAGATGTGGCTGCGATTCTTATCGATTAATAGTATGTTAGCTCGTTTTTTCTTCCCTAGTTTGTGTCCTAATTGCGTTGCTAGCTCTAGTCCGCCAGCGCCGCCGCCAATAATAACGATGTTAGGAGTTGTTGATGTCATGGGTGTATCCTCTAAAAAATTATAGGACTGGTTATCACCAGTCCTATAATTTCTGCAGAGCCTTTGCTTTATCGCCAATACACTACGCCTTATTTTTTGAAATATCGACTCTATACCCAAAGAATTAATCAACGCCATAAGTCATTAGTTGATATGATAGATAACACCGTAAAATAGACTTAATCCCTATGCCTTCTTTGAAAAATAAACTGACCTTTGACAACCGCTTTGTTGAGCAATTACCCGGTGACTTTGAGCCGCTAAATTATGCACGTCAGGTCCATCATGCCGCCTACTCTTTTGTGACGCCAACCAGTGTCGCCAAACCTCAATTAGTGGCGCTGTCTTATGACGTGGCACAGCTTGTTGGATTTGATAGTGATGATCTTAATGATGAGTTATTTACTGATGTTTTCACAGGGAATTCCTTGCTCGATGGTATGACGCCGTTTTCTATGTGTTACGGCGGTCATCAGTTTGGCCATTGGGCGGGACAGCTTGGCGATGGCCGAGCGATTAATTTGGGTGAAGTGGTTACGCCCAATCATGGTCACCAAACGCTACAATTAAAAGGGGCTGGCATGACCCCTTATTCACGTACGGCAGATGGCTTGGCGGTATTACGCAGTTCGGTGCGTGAGTTTTTATGTAGTGAGGCGATGTTTCATTTGGGCGTGCCAACCACGCGCGCATTAAGCCTTTGTTTAACTGGCACGCCAGTGATGCGTGATATGTTTTATGACGGGCGCGGTGCTTATGAAGCTGGTGCCGTAGTGTGCCGTGTATCATCGTCGTTTATGCGCTTTGGCAATTTTCAGTTGCCGGCAAATCGTCAAGACGAACCACTATTACGCCAGCTGATTGATCATTGCATCACCGCTGACTATCCTCATTTGGGCGCACCTAGTGAGAGTGTTTATCTGCAATGGTTTAGGGAAATCGCGCAGCGTACCTGCGACATGATCATTCATTGGCAGCGAGTGGGTTTTGTGCACGGTGTGATGAATACGGACAACATGTCAATTATGGGTGAAACCATTGATTATGGTCCTTATGGCTGGGTTGATGATTTTGATGTTAACTGGACGCCTAATACCACCGACGCGCAAGGCAAGCGCTATCGATTTGGCGCACAAGGTGAAATTGGGCAATGGAATTTATTTCAATTGGCTAATGCTATTTATCCCATTGTTGGTCAAGCAGAGTCGTTGGAAGAAATCTTGCGTGATTACGCCGATAGTTATCAACTGGCGTGGCGACAAATGATGGCGGCCAAATTGGGGCTGCTCAGTTATCAGGGTGATGATGACAACGTTTTATTTCATGAGCTGGAATTATTGTTAATGACTGTCGAAACGGACATGACCATTTTTTATCGCCAATTGGCCACGCTTAATAAAGATGGTGATGCCAGCGATTGTGGTTGGTGGCTGTCGCGCCTTAGCGATTGTTATTATCGAATAGAGCAATTAGATGATGACTATAAACAGCAGTTCTCATTGTGGTTAGCGCGCTATTTACTTCGTTTAAACAACGATAATCGCAGCGATGAGCAGCGTACCATCGCCATGAATGGGGTAAATCCAAAGTATGTGCTGCGTAATTATTTGGCGCAACAAGCGATAGAAGCCGCCGATAATGGCGATTTTAGTGAAATTGCCACCTTGCAAACCCTGTTGCAATTTCCTTACGACGAACAACCAGAGTTTGCGGACTACGCCAAAAAACGACCGGAATGGGCGCGTCATAAAGCGGGTTGCTCTACGTTATCTTGCAGCTCTTAATAGGATGACGAACTATACCTGTCATCCTTGAAACCGCAGTTTTATTAAGAAATACGCACTGCTCGCCAGACTTCCTTACATCGCAGATGTAAGGTTC
>JABSRV010000286.1 GCA_013214905.1 Psychrobium sp.
ATTGACAATATCTTCCCCACAGGCAGTTAAGGCTAGGCAATCATGAGATTATGTATTGTCCTTTAATTGCTGCTTCAATTGATATATCAAGGCTAGTGCTTGTTTAGGCGTTAAATCATCAGGGTCTAGTTGTTCTATTTGATCCAATAGTTCTTGATGTGGGCTTTCGGTGACTATCGTTGGCAACGTCATTGATAGTTTATCGCCATTGCCTTGATTGAGCAGTTCTAACTCGGTCAATTTGGCTTTGGCTATTTGAGTAACAATCTTTGGAATTCCCGCCAATTTCGCTACCTGAATGCCGTAACTCTTATTAGCCGCCCCTTCCTCAACATGATGTAAAAAGGCGATGTTATCTTTATGCTCTATAGCATCCAAATGTACATTAACAAGATTGTCAAGTTGCTCTGATAGTTGCGTCAACTCAAAATAATGGGTAGCGAATAGGGTCAATGAATTTGTCGTTGTCGCTAAGTAGTGCGCGCATGACCAAGCCAGTGATAAGCCGTCAAAGGTACTTGTGCCACGGCCAATTTCATCCATTAATACCAAGCTATGTTTGGTTGCATTATGTAAAATATTAGCAGTTTCGGTCATTTCCACCATAAAGGTTGAACGACCACTGGCTAGATCGTCTGACGCACCAATGCGAGTAAATATACGGTCGATATTACCAATATGGGCTGTGGTTGCTGGCACAAAAGAACCAATATGTGCCATCAAACAAATAAGTGCAGTTTGGCGCATATAAGTCGATTTACCGCCCATGTTTGGACCTGTAATAATAAGCATTTGGCGTTGACTATTTAAGACCACTGGATTGGCTATAAATGGATCACTCATTACTTGCTCTACTACTGGATGGCGAGCTTGCGTCAATTCAATGCCTATACCGTCATGAAACGTTGGGCAATGATAATTGAGTTGTTCTGCCCGTTGAGCGAAGTTAGTTAATACGTCTAATTGTGCTAAACCAATCGAGCTTGCTTGCAATGCAGACAAATAGGGCAATAGTGAATCAAAAAGCTGCTCATATAGCATCTTCTCTAACGCTAGCGCTTTGCCTTGGCTGCTTAATACTTTATCTTCATGCTCTTTTAATTCAGGAATGATAAAACGTTCGTTATTTTTTAATGTTTGACGCCTTACATAATGAACGGGTGCATTTTCTGCCTGCGCTTTGCTGATTTCAATGTAATAACCATGCACACGGTTGTAGCCGACTTTCAAAGATGATAGACCGGTCTCCTGACGCTCTCTAATTTCTAATTTTTCAAGATAGTCCGTCGCTCCTTTACTTAATGCACGCCACTGGTCAAGTTCTTCATGAAAACCAGGGGCAATGACCCCTCCGTCACGAATAAGGCTCGGTGGATTTTCAACAACAGCGTTTACTAATAATTGTTGTAACTCTGGAAAAGTGGCGATTTCACTAGCAAGTTTGCTGATACGCTCGTTTTGGCAGTTTTCTAATAAAAGTTGCTGTAATTCAGGTAATAGCGCTAGTGCGTTACGTAGTTTGGAAAAGTCTCGCGGGCGAGCAGAGCGCAGTGCCATACGACCTAAAACACGTTCAATATCGCCTACTTGTCTTAACGTATTATGTAGCGAATCAATATTTTGTTGCTCGATAAATGAATCAATGGCTTGATGGCGCTGAGCGAGTAAGTGATGATCGCGAGACGGTTGATGAATCCAGCGCTGTAACAAGCGCGATCCCATTGCTGTTGCGGTATTGTCGAGTACCGACATGAGTGTATTGTCGATGCCGCCGCCTATATTTTGCGTCAGCTCCAAATTCCGTCTAGTTGCTGCGTCCAAAATAATGCAGTTATTCTGACTCGTTAGTTTTATTTGCCTAATTTGTGGTAGGGCAACACGCTGTGTATCGTTAACATATTGCATTAAGCAGCCGGCGGCTATTAACGCTATTTTAGCCTCGTCGACGCCAAAACCAGTCAGATTATCTGTTTTGAACTGACGATTGAGTAACTCTTGTGCGGTGGATAGTTCAAACTCCCACGGCGGACAAGCGCGCAAACCTTTGCGTTTTCCTAGCATGTCTAGCTGCGCCCACTGCTCTGGGTATAATAATTCCGCGGGATTGGTGCGGTGTAATTCAGACTCAAATTGCTCGCTATTTTCTAGTTCGCTAATATTAAATTCGCCGCTGGCAATGTCTAGTGTGGCATAACCGTAAATGTTTTTGTGCTGATATACACAAGCCACAATATTATCTTTACCGTCTTTTAATAAGGCCTCATCGGTAATGGTACCTGGCGTTATGATACGAACAACCCGTCTATCAACAGGTCCTTTACTGGTTGCGGGATCGCCCACTTGCTCACAAATAGCGACAGATTGTCCCATATTGACCAATCTCGCCAAATAATTATCTGCCGCGTGATAAGGAATACCAGCCATCGGGATAGCATCGCCACCGCTTTTACCGCGTGCTGTTAATGTAATGTCCAATAATTTGGAAGCGCGCTTGGCATCTTCAAAAAATAATTCGTAAAAGTCACCCATGCGATAAAACAAAAGAATATCAGGATGCTCACTCTTTATTCTTAAAAATTGTTGCATCATCGGTGTATGGTTAGCCAAAGACTCGGCTGAAATATTTTTTGTTTGCATGTTTATTCGACTTGAAAATTAATAAAAAACCTGTGCAAGCATACGTTATTACGGGCCGAAGCAAAAGAAAGATTGGCGCAAAAATCAAATGGGTAAAGGCTTTAGGGCTGGTGAGCTAAAAAACTTTAAAATTAACCTTGATACTGTATGACTGTACAGTATACTAGTTTCATAAATTACCTAACAGAATTTGCAACGGAGCCCTCAATGGACAGTAACAAAAAGAAAGCACTAGATGCCGCTTTAGGCCAAATCGAAAAACAATTCGGTAAGGGCTCTATCATGCGCCTTGGCGAAGCGAAAGCACTCGATATTGAATCGGTTTCTACGGGTTCGTTAGGGTTAGATATCGCATTAGGTATAGGGGGTTTACCATTTGGACGTGTTGTAGAAATTTATGGTCCGGAATCATCGGGTAAAACTACATTAACATTACAAGTTATTGCTGAAGCACAGAAAAAAGGAAAAATATGTGCCTTTGTTGATGCTGAACATGCGCTAGACCCAATTTATGCAGGTAAGCTGGGTGTTGATATTAACGAATTGCTGATTTCACAGCCTGATACTGGTGAGCAGGCATTAGAGATTGTTGACATGCTAACTCGTTCTGGTGCTGTCGACGTGATTGTTATCGATTCTGTTGCTGCATTAACGCCAAAAGCGGAAATTGAAGGCGACATGGGCGACTCTCACATGGGACTGCAAGCTCGCTTAATGTCTCAAGCATTGCGTAAGTTGACCGGTAGTATTAAACGTTCAAATACCTTGGTCATTTTCATTAACCAAATTCGTATGAAAATTGGTGTTATGTTCGGTAATCCAGAAACGACTACCGGTGGTAATGCACTGAAGTTTTACGCGTCGGTTCGATTAGATATTCGCCGTATTGGTGCCGTGAAAAGCGGTGATGAAATTGTTGGTAATGAAACTCGAGTTAAAGTGGTGAAAAATAAGGTATCACCACCGTTTAAACAAGCAGAGTTTCAAATCCTGTACGGTGAAGGCATTTCTAAGTATGGTGAATTGATCGATTGGGGTGTAAAAGAAAAACTAGTTGAAAAAGCCGGTTCTTGGTACAGCTATAAAGGCAGTAAAATTGGTCAGGGTAAAGCAAATAGTATTAACTTCTTGAAAGAGAACCCTGCAATTTCAGATGAAATTGAAAAGTTGTTGCGTGAAGCGCTGCTTATCAAACCAACCGACAAACCAGATGAAGAGCCGCTGGGCGAGAGCGAAGAGTAATAATAACTCGCTAAAGAATACCCTGTAGTACCCGTCAAGACGTAGAGATAGCCGCTATTGGGTTGCTATCTTTTCGTGAGTGATCACTAGCGTTAATATTGACTGATGAGGTACTCGCTATGCGTCGCAAACGATTATCTCAATGAGTTACGTTATAGTGAAGTGATGCCGCGAAGCCTGGCATTATTAAAACAGCAACGAAGTAGATTGGTTTTTTTAGAGCGTTACAAAACCTGCTCGAGGTAAAGTTCTAGGCTGTTACAAACAGCGGAGTAGGCGTTACCGATTCATAAAAAATAAAGAGGGTGTAAAAAGAATTGTGTAACTGCTCATTATCTATACCCTACAAAAAGGTAAATAATAATGAGCACGATAATG
>JABSRV010000287.1 GCA_013214905.1 Psychrobium sp.
CACACGGTGATACCGCGGTATACGATACGATAGTACGTATGGCACAGCCATTTTCACTGCGCTACCCATTGGTAGACGGCCAAGGTAACTTTGGTTCGGTCGATGGTGATTCGGCAGCTGCAATGCGTTATACCGAATTACGCATGAAGAAAATTGCGCATTCATTATTAATCGATCTTGAAAAAGACACCGTTGACTTTGCGCCGAACTACGATGGCTCCGAGTTTATTCCTGTGGTTATGCCAACGCGTGTACCTAACCTACTGATTAATGGCTCATCGGGCATTGCGGTAGGCATGGCGACTAATATTCCGCCGCACAACATTAATGAAGTTATCTCTGGCTGTTTAGCGTTAATTGAAAACCCTGAGATCACCATTGACGAATTACTGGATTACATTCCAGGGCCTGATTTCCCAACGGCGGGTATTATCAGTGGTCGCCAAGGCATTATCGATGCGTACAAGACTGGTCGTGGCAAGGTTCGTATCCGAGCTCGCGCCGAAGTTGAAGTGAGTTCAACCGGTAAAGAAACCATTATTGTTCATGAATTGCCTTATCAGGTGAATAAAGCGCGCCTTATCGAAAAGATGGCAGAGCTGGTTCGTGACAAGAAAATTGAAGGCATTAGTGCCCTGCGTGATGAGTCTGATAAAGACGGTATGCGTATGGTGATTGAAATCAAGCGCGGTGAAGTGGGTGAGGTTGTCCTTAATAACCTATATTCACAAACGCAAATGCAAACCTCGTTTGGCATCAACATGGTGGCATTGGAAGACAATCGTCCGAAATTGTTTAACCTCAAAGAAATGCTAGTGAGCTTCGTTCGTCATCGCCGTGAAGTCGTTACGCGCCGCACCGTGTTTGAATTACGTAAAGCACGTGATCGCGCCCATACCTTAGAAGCATTGGCTATTGCACTGGCTAACATCGATCCGATTATTGCGACGATTAAACAGTCTGCTACGCCTGCTGAAGCTAAACTTGCGTTAGTTTCTCGTGGTTGGGAGCTTGGCAGTGTGTCGGCGATGCTTGAAAAATCAGGTGATAACGCTGCGCGTCCTGAATGGTTAGAGCCAGAGTTTGGTATTCGTGATGGTCAATATCACTTAACCGAAACCCAGGCGCAAGCAATCCTTGATTTGCGTTTACACAAATTAACCGGTCTTGAAATTGATAAGATTTTGGCAGAATATCAAGAGCTTCTTGATTTTATTGCCGAGCTATTACATATCTTAGCTAGCCCAGAACGTTTAATGGAAGTGATAGTTGAAGAGCTTGAAGCGGTATTAGAAGAATTTGGTGATGAACGTCGCACCGAAATCACTAATGCATCGCATGACCTATCATTAGAAGACTTGATTACCGAAGAAGATGTTGTCGTGACCTTGTCACACGAAGGTTACGTTAAGTATCAGCCGTTAACGGAATACGAAGCGCAGCGCCGTGGTGGTAAAGGTAAAGCCGCAACCAAGATGAAAGATGAAGATTTCATCGAACGTCTGTTGGTGGCTAATACCCATGACACTATTCTTTGTTTCTCTAACCAAGGCAAAATGTATTGGTTAAAAGTGTACCAGTTACCACTGGCTTCACGTCAAGCACGTGGCAAGCCAATCATTAACTTGTTACCACTAGATAAAAACGAGCGTGTTACTGCTATTTTACCCGTTCGTGAATACACCGAAGATAAGTGCATCTTAATGGCGACCGCTGCTGGTACTGTTAAGAAAACTAATCTAACCGCTTATTCACGTCCTCGTGCTAACGGCATTATTGCGGTTAACCTGCGTGAAGACGATGAGTTAGTTGGCGTTGCGTTAACGACCGCGGGCAGTGAAATTATGCTGTTCTCTGATCAAGGCAAGGTTGTTCGCTTTAGCGAAGAGCAATGTCGCGCTATTGGCCGTACTGGCACCGGCGTACGTGGTATGAAGCTTAAAGAAGGACAAAAAGTAGTATCATTGATTGTTCCTCATGGCGATGGTTGTATCTTAACCGTGACCGAAAATGGTTATGGTAAGCGTACAGTGCTTAGTGATTACCCGGCGAAGAGCCGAGCGACACAAGGCGTAGTATCTATTAAGGTTAGCGAACGTAACGGCCTAGTGATTGGCGCGGTACAAGTAGATGAGAATGATGAAATCATGATTATCTCTAATCGCGGCACCTTAGTACGTACACCTGTTGAAGGCGTTTCTACCGTGGGTCGTAATACCCAAGGTGTGACACTAATTCGTACCATTAAGGACGAGAAAGTGGTTGCATTGCAACGCATCGAGGAAATCCAAGAGCCAGAGTTTCCACCAGAAGATGTTGAAGAGGGGGAGGCAACAGCCACTACCACCGACACACCTGATGTAGAAACAGGCACTGGAGACGGTGATGTCAATGAGCAGCCGCCGGCTGAGCAAGAATAATCGTTAAAAAAAGAAGAGCGCCTTAGGGCGCTTTTTTATGTTCAGGACGAACGGTATGCCGCGTTGCCATGGATGGCGAAGAGCGGCCAGTTTTAAGAATAGGAAATAAAAATGAAGCCAGTTTATAACTTCTGCGCTGGGCCAGCGATGCTGCCAGTAGCCGTGATGAAAAAAGCGCAACAAGAGTTTGTTAATTGGCAAAACCATGGCATGTCGATCATGGAGTTTAGCCACCGTGACAAGCATTTTGTTGACGTTGCAAAAACAGCCGAGAAAAATTTACGTCTGTTAATGAATATTCCAGACAACTACAAAGTGTTGTTTTGTCATGGCGGTGGGCGTGGTCAATTTTCTGCGGTGCCGCTTAACCTGATTGGTTTGACGGGCAAAGCAGATTACTTGATTACCGGCTCATGGTCAGATTCTGCGATTAGTGAAGCGCAAAAGTATGGCGAGGTAAATGTTGTTGCCAGGTCATATAAGAAAAACGGCCTCACGGGCATAGCGCCGAGAGACAGCTGGAACTTAAGTGATGACGCAAGCTACTTCCATTATTGCCCTAACGAGACCGTAGACGGCATTGAAATGCCTAATGAACCTCAAGTCAGTGTGCCATTGGTGGCAGATTTGTCGTCTAACATTTTGTCAAAAGTGATCGATGTCTCAAAATACGGTCTTATTTACGCCGGTGCACAAAAGAATATTGGTCCGTCGGGATTGTCGATTGTTATCGTGCGTGACGATCTCATTGGTCATGCACTTGATGTGACGCCGTCTATTTTTGATTACCAAAAAATGAGCGATCACGACTCAATGTACAATACGCCGCCCACTTTTGCTTGGTACCTCGCCGGTGAAGTCTTTAAATGGTTGCTTGACCAAGGCGGCGTGGCAGCGATTGAAGCTAAAAATAAGATTAAATCTGATTTGCTATATAATTTTATCGACAACAGTGACTATTATGCTAATAAGGTCGAGCCACAATATCGCTCGCGCATGAACGTGACATTCCAACTGCAAGATGAAGTGGCCAATAGCGACTTTTTAGCCCAAGCAGAAGCGCAAGGGTTAATGGCACTAAAAGGCCATCGCAGTGTCGGTGGTATGCGAGCTAGTATCTATAACGCAATGCCAGTAGAAGGTGTGCAAAGCTTAATCGATTTCATGGCTAAGTTCGCGGCGCGAGCAGTGTAACGGACTCAATCACAGAGTTAGTGGTATGCGCGTCAGCATCTACAATACGGGTATGCCAGTAGAAGGCGTGCAAAGCTTAATTGATTTCATGGCTAAGTTCGCGGCGCGAGCAGTGTAACGGACTCAATCACTGTGTTAGTGGTATGCGCGTCGCATCTACAATACAGGTATGCCTATAGAAGGCGTGCAAAGCTTAATTGATTTCATGGCTAAGTTCGCGGTGCGAACAGTGTAACAGGGTCTATTAGACATAATATGTCTATATTTGACATATTATGTCGACTTTTATTGGCGGAAGACCTAAAATAGCTCTTTTTTGAGGGGAACTCGCTTATGAATGCAGTAGAAGAATTTATAAAGAAAGAATCATCCGCCGGCATCGTCTTAATATTTATCACCATTCTTGCACTAGTATTTAAGAATACTGGTCTGTCAGAATTCTATGATAGCTTCCTAAATACCCCTGTAGAAATTCGCTTTGGCGGCCTGCATATCGACAAACCCCTATTGTTGTGGATCAACGATGGTTTGATGGCGGTGTTTTTCTTGTTGATTGGCTTAGAGG
>JABSRV010000288.1 GCA_013214905.1 Psychrobium sp.
AGACTAACCCCACTGTCTACAACTGCCACGACTGGATAATCCTTCTCACTTTCCGGAGCTGGCATGGTTACTTGCTGTGCAGACGCAGATGAGTGAACTAGGGGTTTTATTTTGATGCACTTGCTAGATATGGCACTTTGTACCCCTACAAATGTGGATAATGATTTTAGTAGTTCAGTTGTATTATTTGTTACTCGATATAGTCGTACCGCTTCAGAAGGATGCTTAACCCACTCACACTGTAGTGAACTGATAAAATCTTCAAATTTTTTGTCCAGACTTTTATTCTCATCTCTGGATTCAAAACGAAAAAGTCGAATGCTTACGGCACCATCAGTATCTGTAATACTAATTTGCGGTATAAAAGGATAAATTCTCTTAATTGCAGATAACTGTTTTATGTCAGCTTTGCTATTGGCTTGTTCGACTTTCTCTCTTAGCGCTGCTAAGCCTGAGCTACTTATTTGTACTAAGAATTTTGCATATCCCACATCACCGAACAATGGGCAGGTGTTAGCATTTAAAATTGATACAGGGCGATTTGATTTTGCAGTAGCTTTTTCTTCTGATTCAACCACTGCGGCTGTCACACCAGTAGACAACGAGCTAACTGTTAGCTCTGTGCTTAGCCTATCTATTGAACTCAACAATTCTAGTTTAAATTCACTTGTCACGTCTTTGTGAGGCGTGCTATCACCACCACCGTAGACCGTAGGCTGAATGGAGTCTGTTTCTGAAAATTTTATATACTTAATAGGGTTACGATTATTGTCCATTAACTCTGTTCCTTGAATATATTACTAACGTAACTTGGAGAAATATCCCAAAGCTTGCCCTGTAAATTGATTTTGGTCGTTTTTTTATTTTTAAATATGTTTGAAACGATTTTCTGGCAGGTAATCTAACCAAATAAAACGCAATTTTAATCATTTCCTCAATAGCTCTGCCACAGCTTAATTAGGGTTATGATTATTGTCCATTAACTATTTTCCTTGAATATCTTACTAACGTAGCTTGGAGAAATATCCCAAAGCTTGCTTAAAGTTTGCCCTGTAAATTGGTTTTGGTCTATTTTTTTTAATTTTGACATATGTTTGAAACGATTTTCTGGCTGGTAATCTAACCAAACAAAACGCAATTTTAATAATTTCCTCAATAGCTCTGCCGCATCGAGTTTTTGCTCATTTATAACTACAGCACGCAAATAATCATAAGTAGCTATTTCTATTTCAGCGCCGGTCATACCCTCACTGAATCGAACAAAGCTTTGAACATCAGCTTTATCAAAAGGAAATCTCTCTAACAGGGCCAAAAACATTCGAGATCTCTCATTTTTCTTAGGCTCTACTAATTCAATTTTGTAGTGAAAACGCCTATCAATAGCTGGATCCAATAAATGAACGTGGTTTGTAGCGGCAACTAAAATGGTATCCCCTAAATTGTCGATATTCTGTAAAAGACTAACAACTACTCGTTTAAGTTCTCCAATTTCATTTTTGTCATCTCGCGCTTTTGCTATGGAGTCAAATTCATCTAAAAATAGGACGCAAGGCTCAGCTTGGGCATATTCAAGCAACGCGCGAATGTTTTTTGATGTCGAGCCTAGGTATGAAGATATTAGCGCGTCAGCGCGCGCAGTAACCAAAGGTAAATTTAATTTAGCTGCAAGGTTTGCTGCTAATTTACTTTTCCCTGTTCCGGGTTTTCCATGTAATAAAAGTGTGGGGTTAATAGGAATTCCTACACTTTGCAGCTCATCTTTTTTGTCTATGTAGCGAGCAAATGAATCTATAATGCTTTGGTCGTGGTCAGATAAGTAAACAGTTGATTTATTTAGTTCTGGAAATGTCTTATCCGCCAACGAAAAACGATTGTCTTTTTCGACCGGGACTGGTCGGCTGAATGCTGACTGCGTGTTAAATGTATTTGGCTTTATACTGGCTAAATTTTCTTGAAGCCCGTTAGCAGCATGCGTATCACCATCAATTTTTAGTTTTTCTATTAAGGCTTGGGAGTATGCTACTACCGTTTTACGGTCGCCGCCCAACGCACCCTTAATTATTTTTGATACTTCTGAATAATATTTCATCATGATATTTACTATTTCCCATAAAATCTTCGCCATTGTGCCATTGGATTTACTAAAAGTCTCATTTTATTTACTAATATGTTTTTCGCTTCGTTGAACTTTGAGTTAGCCATATCAACTAATTACCCCATCAATAATTGTAAATGGAAGTGTGCCCACAGCGAGCCAATAGCTGGTGAGCGGGATAGCTATGGGTTGCCCATAGCGCGTTAAACTATTCCGTCGTTTCGGCGATATATTCTTCGACGAAATTCGGCACCATATCGCCTAGCGCTGCTAATAAGTTGCTGGCTTTGGCAAGTTCTCGTCTTATGCTTTCTAATTGTAATACGGTGAGTTCAGGATATTTGTGTTTAATGCTAATCACTAATCCATCTAAAATCCCCACTGCCTCTGCGGCGACTCTTGTCAGCGCAAATGTGGCAAAATCGGTAGGCACGACGTGCCCTTGTGCTAGCTCATTTTTCAATTCTTGGGCGTCTGCTTGCGCCTTAGTTAAGCGGTATTTTTCATATGTGACCTGTTGGGGGTCTAATTGATCCAATGACATCTTCTTTGGGTGTTGTTTCTCTATCTCTCGATTAAGCCTATTTTGAATAACATCTGAAACAAGAAAATATGCTGATCTACCAACTCTCGCGGTAGGCTCAACACCCCACCTATCAAAGCATTGAACGGTAAGCCCTGCACTTGCTGCCATTTGTGATTTGTTGAGCCAAAAAGGTTCAATTTTGCTGTTCGTTTTCGTTGCTGACATATAACCACCACCTATCATTTTAAAATTTTTCGTATGAAGTAAAACACCGAGATGCGAATTACCCTTGGTACATATTGCGAGAAAGTACCTTTTTGTTTTTTACCAATATTGAACTGACTCGCTTAAATTTTGAATGCCTATTTACTTTCGACTTCAGGCATCAATTGCCGGACATATTTCTGCGTTAATTAAGCTTATCGTTAACCATCTTTTCTCCTAATGATGTAACTTTGAATTGATCTTCAGAGTCTTCAGATATCCATTTGTTATCTAACGCATTAGAGAAATCCCGAGGCACATTAGTCGGGAGCTTTCCTCTCAGCATTTTAAAATAGGCGCGATATTCGTCTTTAGTAAATGTTAGTTTTCCTCTTCCATCCAAAAATAATCCCAAGCTAGTCACTAGCTCGCCAGAGCATGTGACACCGTGAGTATCAATAAAGTCTGAAAACCTTGCGCTAGGCTCTTCAATGTTCGACGTAGTCGTATCATCGTTAAGGGCTTTATTAGTATTGGTTGTTGGTATGGCTTTACTTACCCTCTCGCTAATTAACATCATGGCGATCTTATCCGCTAAAGAGCGATTAACTGAGTGCGCAATTGATAGATCTTTTCCTGATATTTGGACTGAGTATTTAGACATATTATTATCTCCATTATATTTAGTAAATTCTTGGACTCGAACCAGTGACCATCGCCTTGTAAGGGCGATGCTCTGTGGACTTGAACCAGTGACCATCGCCTTGTAAGGGCGATGCTATCTCATCGTTACCGCTATGAAAGGGCGGTGCCCGGTTGGCTCGATTCAGTGACCCTCGCCTTGTAAGGGCGATGGTACCTCATCGTTAGCGCCATGAAAGAGCGGTGCACTGTTGGCTCGAACCAGTGACCCTCGCCTTGTAAGGGCGATGCTTTCTCATCATTACCGCCATGAAAGAGCGATGTTCACATTCGTCACCGTCAACACCACTAAAACCATAGCCGGCAAGCATTGAGCGTTAGTGCTGCTGACGACTCATGAAAATGCGGAAAACTAGCCGAACACCGCGAGCCTACCGCCCGTGGTATAGTGATTAATCCTCTAGGGTCCCCCTCTTTTCTCCAGAAATATTCGAATTGATATCAAATACAACCTCACAATCAAAGTGCGTGAATCCATCGTTAATCGCTTGAATACTAATCACACGTGAACCATTTTTAAGATGTTTTCTAACGTCTAGCTGCGGCCAGCTCAGTTGATCTTCAAGACTGCGAAAACGTCTACCTTCCGCTTCCATCTCTTTTGTACTTTGCTCGTGAATT
>JABSRV010000289.1 GCA_013214905.1 Psychrobium sp.
ATCGTTGTGTGTCACATGAACACACTTGTGAACCATATAAAAAACCATCGTTGATCATATGTAACACATTGTGGACCGTATGAAAACATAGGTGTATCATATGAAACCCATTATGTACCATAGTAAAACCATTGTGGATCATCGGAAACTCGTTGTGTATCATCGGAAACGAATTGTGAACCAACTGAAAAAGACTGTTGATAATATAAAAACCGAGCTGATTTATCAGGGCGACATCAGACGATAGTTGTTGGCTAATTAGTTGGTTTACCGATGTCATATCGGTATTTGATAGCGCACTAATTGCTTTAAAATCCATAAATATCTCAGTGTTTTTAACGGTTGTGGGTTGCCAATAAATGGCCGTGAAAATTCATTCATTATTCACGGTGGATTGTACAATAAAAAACGCCTTTTAACATTATTTTAGCGCCAGCATTAACTGTAAGTGTTGAATATATCGAACTTTAAATTTATTGCATCCAAGAGCGTGCTTTTTTTGTATTTAGTACTTGCTTAAAATGTGACAGTTGCGTAGAATCTGCGCCCTATTGAGAAACTAGATAAGGCATAACTTGCTAAGCAACTTATGTCATAGCGGAGAGAGAACATGTACGCTGTTTTCCAAAGTGGCGGTAAACAACACCGTGTGACCGTAGGTCAGACGTTGCGCCTGGAAAAACTGGACCTTGAAACTGGTGCTAGCACTGATTTCAACTTGGTTCTAATGATCGCCGATGGCGAAAACATTAATGTCGGTGCCCCTTATGTTGAAGGTGGTAAAATTACTGCAGAAATTCTTGCACACGGTCGTGGCGATAAAGTAAAAATCGTTAAGTTCCGTCGTCGTAAGCACTCTCGTAAATCACAAGGGCATCGCCAGTGGTTCACAGAAGTTAAAATCACTGCAATTAACGCTTAATAAGGTAGACTGAAATGGCACATAAGAAAGCTGCTGGTAGTACCCGAAACGGTCGTGATTCAGAAAGCAAACGTCTTGGCGTAAAGCGCTACGGCGGCGAAGCTGTTCTTGCTGGTAACATCCTTGTACGTCAACGCGGAACTAAGTTCCACGCTGGTACAAACGTTGGTATGGGTAAAGACCACACTCTTTTCGCTAAAGTTGAAGGTAAAGTTCAATTCGAGCAAAAGGGTTCTTTGAATCGTAAGTACATTAGCATTATTGCTGAGTAATCGATTTAAAAAAGATTCGAAAACCCCGCGCTTGCGGGGTTTTTTTTTAAGCTTAATTTATGTTTTAAGTTTAAAGAAGATAGCCGTGACAGCAGGTATTAGCTCACGGTCCAGTAAAGATTTAAGCACTACCATTGTTGTGCGAAAAGGCGACAGCGTTTTCGTGTTCTACCATATTGATATGCTAGGGCGTATACTTAAAGCAATCGTTTAGTGCGGAGTAAGCAAATGAAATTTGTAGATGAAGCAGTCATAAAAGTAGAAGCCGGCGACGGTGGTTCTGGTACCGTTAGTTTTAGACGTGAAAAATACGTACCTAATGGTGGCCCTGACGGCGGTGACGGCGGTGACGGCGGTGACGTTTATATGGTTGCCGACGAAAATTTAAATACCTTGATTGACTTCAGGTTCGTAAGATTCAGAGCTGCACAGCGTGGTACTAACGGTAAAAGCCGTGATTGTACTGGTCAGCGTGGCGATGATTTAGTCTTTAAAGTGCCTGTAGGTACTCGCGTTTCTGATGAAGAAACCGGTGAGTCTGTTGCTGACTTTATTCGTCACGGTCAAAAAGTGATGATTGCAAAGGGCGGTTTCCACGGCCTTGGCAATGCTCGATTCAAGACCAGTACTAACCGTGCGCCTCGTCAAAAGACGTTAGGTACTGAAGGTGAAGTACGTAGCTTGCGCTTAGAACTTATGTTGTTAGCGGACGTTGGTTTGTTAGGTTTCCCGAATGCGGGTAAATCTACGTTTATACGTTCAGTATCTTCGGCAAAGCCAAAAGTTGCGGATTATCCGTTTACTACCTTGGTGCCAAATTTAGGCGTGGTTAGTCTAGGTGTTGATCGCAGTTTCGTTATCGCGGATATTCCCGGTATTATCGAAGGTGCTGCAGATGGGGCTGGTTTAGGAACGCGTTTCTTAAAGCATCTTGATCGTTGTCGCATATTAATGCACATCGTCGATTTAGCCCCAGCGGATCAATCTGATCCTGCTAGCGGCGCTGTACAAATCGTTAAAGAACTTGAACTGCATAAGCCTGAATTAGCGGCTAAGCAGCGTTGGTTAGTCTTTAACAAGACAGATTTAGTGCCAGAAGATGAGCTGCAAGAACGAATTGACGCAGTCGTTGAAGCATTAGATTGGCAAGGTGAATATCATAGTATTGCGGCGCTAACTAAGTCAGGTACTAAGGTATTAAGCTACAAGTTAATGGAATACATTGAAGCTAATCCAAAACAAGAAGTTGTTGCTGACGTTGAAACGGAAGTTGAGTTCAAGTGGGATGATTACCACAAAGAACAAATTAACGGTAGTGCCGTTATCACCGTTGAAGAAGACGATTGGGATGAGTGGGACGAAGATGATTACGATGTCGAATGTGAATATCGACCTTAATCACTATCACTGAACACTATGTACCCTAAAAACGGTTGGCTATTGCCAACCGTTTTTATGAATACCGTCCATAGTATTCACCCTACGGGCCAGCTAAAGCTGTTAAAAATCTTTCCCGAAGATTTTTATGTTCAGGATGAATGGTATGCAGCAGTGCCATGGATGGCAAAGAGCTGCTATGTTCAGGATGAACGGTCAGACTTTATGCTCCCGCGACAGTGTGTGCACTGTTCTAATAACGCTCATTCATGAGCGAAAGCAAAGCCTAAGTACCTACATCCATGTAGGCAATGGCAATGAGCAGCGATGTTTGGCTAATAAAAAAGTTAGGATGAGCAATGAAAATATCTATGATTGCTGCGATGGCGGCAAACCGAGTGATAGGTAAAGACAATAAAATGCCATGGCACTTACCGGAAGAGTTAAGTTATTTTAAGAAAGTCACCATGGGCAAACCTATAGTGATGGGAAGAAATACATTTGAGTCTATTGGGCGCCCCTTGCCTGGACGTAAGAATATTGTACTTAGCAGTAATACCCAGCTATTAATCGACGGCGTAACCGTTGTGCATACGATCGAGCAGGCGATTGCAGCCGGTGATAATTGTGATGAGCTAATGATCATTGGTGGCGCGCGATTATATGATCAAATGTTGTCTCATGTGCATTGCCTATACCTCACCGACATTGATATTGAGGTGGCTGGTGACGCTTTTTTCCCGGACTTTAGCATTTACCAATGGCAACAAAGCGATATAAAACAACATCAATCGAAATCAGGCATTCACTTTTCAACGTATACGTTAAATCGCTGCTAGTAACCAGTGTTGTTTGGTCAAACATATGTTAAATAAATGTTGACTAGTGGCCTTAATTTAACGATCATATAGTAGTTGTATTGTAGCAATATAAATTTAAAGCAATACTTTCGGCTTAGTACTGGGTGGACTGAATAAGGAGCGTTCTTTAACTTATCCAGTTCTAAGTTGACAGCGTGTAGTAACTCTTTGATTTTAGAGAGTTGTAAATGTCAGGAGCTAAAAATGAAGAAAATAACAGTCGCCATCGCGCTAACTTTTGCACTTTGTGTACCGTATTCAGCGCCAAGCCAAGCAGATCAAATAGCAACCTCTATCTGTGGTTCTGTTGCTTCGGACAACAAATCACGATTACGTAGTCAACTGCGTAGTAATAAATTAAAGCTTAAAAAAATCTATAAAGGCTTTAGCTGTAATGGGCAGAGTTTATTACGTTTTGCGATGAGCAATAATGCAGATACCGTAGGGCCATTTATTGCTAAGCGTTTGTCTAAAAGCATTCTTGTGAAAAAAGAAAGTGATGGTGTCACTCCGTATGAATGGGCGCTGGCCAATAGTAAAGGCGATTCAGCGACGGCATTAGCCGTTAAGTCTCGCGCTAAACTTTAGCCACTAATCGATTTAATAAAAAAGCGTCCAATCGGACGCTTTTTTTATGTTTGCTCGGCGAAGCCAGCAAACCCATCTGCTTGAAAGAAAGCAGAGTCGCCCCGTCTGAGGGGAA
>JABSRV010000029.1 GCA_013214905.1 Psychrobium sp.
AAGAAAGCCTCCATCAACTGCAAGGGTAACACCCGTTGTATTAGCACTTAAATCGCTGAGCAAAAAGTAGACACTGTTCGCTACATCTTGCGGACTACTGATGCCAAGGGGGTGACTATCAATCAATTGCTTGGTTTTTTCTTCACCCAACATGGCAAATTGTTTATCAGCTTTGGCACCACTGACCAATGCTGGTGCAACACAATTAATTCTAATTGATTTTGAGGCTAGCTCTAATGCGGCGGATTGAACCATGGAAGATAATGCCGCTTTTGATGCAGCATACAAGGTTCGCGCTTTTAGACCACGAGCGCCGGCAGCAGAACCAATAAAAACAAAACTGGCGTTCTTTTGATGATGCTTAGCTTTTGAAAAGGCAGAGCAAAGCATTAAGGCTGCAAAAAAATTAATATCAAAATAGTCATGAATTTGTTGTTTCTTTATGGTTCTTAGTGGACTATAACCTTGATAACTAGCACTATGAACCAAGCCATCAATAGCACCATGAGTAGCGATTAATTGCTTGGCCCATGATTGAATATCATCGAGCTGGCTTAAATCAAAAGGGCATATGACATGATGAGATTGCTCAAGCGCTGCTAATGTTTGATTGAGAGCATCGATCCTGCGACCAACCAACAATAATTTAGCGCCTTGTTGGTCCAACATTTTACAAATGCTCAAGCCAATATCTGAGTCTGCTGAGGCACCGGTGATTAAATATAATTTACCGCTTAAATTCATGTTAAAACTCTATCAGGTGATGATTAAGCGTCTCTATTTTGCTCTAAAATCAGTGGTGGGAAATCATCATTTATTTCGATTATTTGTGGTTGTATTTGTAGGGCAATGTCGGCAATGATTGCTCCCCATGACCAACCAACGCCAAAACCACCCAGCAACATTTTTTTAGGTTCATTGTCGAAGAAATCACTTAACTGATGGCAAATAGCTAAGGGCACTGAAGCACTTGACGTATTGCCAAAGTCTTTCATATCAATCAAATATTTTTCTTTAGAAATTTTTGCTTTTTTACGCAAATGTTCCAATATGAATTTATTAGCTTGATGCATAACGACCATGTCTAGGTCATCTTTTTCAATGTTTGCTAATGCAAGTGCATCTCTGATTAATTTGGGTACAACTTTCAAGGTAAAAGAGAATACTGCAGCACCATTTAAATGCAGACGAGACTGCGCGTAAAGATCAGGATTAGTTTGTTTTATGACTCCTGATTTATCAGGCATGGTTGGATTTCTCCTGCCGCCAGCCTTTACGGCGATATGTTGGCCACCTGTACCGTCTGTGCCAAATACGGCGTAAGAATCAGGCCAGTTTTCATCATACTCATACGCGACAGCGACACCTGCATCGCCAAACAAAGGCAGTGAACCACGATCATCATCTCTTAAATGTCGACTGGAGGTATCACCACATAAAACTAATGCGCGCTTGCCATTTGAACCATTTAGCATTTGGCCCGCCATCCAAGAGCCATAGACAAAACCAGAACAGCCTAAACTTATATCTAGACATGCTGCCGTTTGCGGTAATCCAAGGCGATTCTGCATTAAGCAAGCCGTAGCTGGTAGTGCGTAATCAGCGTCTTGAGAAACATACAGTAAAACATCAACCGATGAAGGATCCCAGCCCAAGCGTTCCAGCAGCGTTTGCGCTGCAGCAATACACATATCAGATGCGCAAAGATGTTTGGGTAATACACGTCGACTATGAATACCGGTGCTTGAATATATTTTATCCGCTTCTTCTTGGCTAAATATATCAGGACTTTCAACGTAAGAATGTCTGTGGGGAGGAACGGCGGCCTGCATACCTGCAATTTTTACCGATTTGATCACTGCTTCCATTATCGAACCTGCTGAAATTAAACTAAATGTTGTTTGATTTCACTATAACATTGAATAAAATACTATTAAAGTGCATTGTCTGTGTAAACATAGCGGCAGGCTTTTGTTTTTGCTACTTAATAGAGATGGATAATGACCACAACCCGCATAAATAACATTGCAATCACAGGTATTGTTTCAGTGATCCCTGCCGTAGAAAAAGTCAATACGGCCGGACTATCAGGCGTAGAGCTACAAGACATGCAGCGAATTGTTAGCGCAACGGGTATTCAATCTAGGCGGATAGTCGCTAAAAACCAGACATCACTCGATTTGTCTGTTATCGCAGGCAAACAGCTAATTGAGGATATGGACTGGCAGGAGCAAGATATTGCACTACTCATTTTTGTAACGCAAACCCCCGACTACCCATTTCCTGGTAATGCCATTCAGTTACAAAACAAGTTAGGACTGAGCAAAAGCACCCTAGCTTTTGATGTGAATTTAGGGTGTTCTGGTTTTGTATACGGCTTGTGGCAGTTATGCCAGCTATTAAAGGGACTTGATGGTAATAAAGCATTGTTGGTTGTTGGCGATACAACGAGTCAACAATGTAGCGAAAGTAGCCGAACGGTAGCCCCACTATTTGGTGATGCATTAAGTATTATCGCGGTAGAAAAAAGTGAACAGGCTGGCGAGATGGTCTTTTCATTGGGTAGCGATGGTTCGGGTGCTCCTTATTTAATCCAACCTAACGGTGGCTCTAAAGCACCAGAAAAGCAAGCGGATCTATTTATGGATGGCACCCAAGTATTTGTGTTCACTTTAAGAGAAGTCCCCAAATCTATCACGGCATGCTTAGTGGCCAAAAATTGGAAAATAGAAGAGGTGGATTACTGCGTGATGCATCAAGCCAACGAAATGATGCTTAAGCACCTCGGTGACAAATTGGGAGTGAGCGCGCGGCAATTGATTATTTCTATGGCGGACGTTGGTAATACGAGCTCCGCATCTATTCCACTCGCGTTGTGTCTTAGTCTGTCAAAGGAATTAACGACAGCACCGCAAAAAATTATCGTTTCAGGTTTTGGCGTTGGTTGGTCATGGGCGAGTGCGGCCATGACCATCGGGCCACTAAAAACCTGTCGATTAATAGATTTGCTATGATTGAGCTAATTCATCAATAACCGCTGAAATAACAAAGTATTGTTGCTCGATACTTAGCTCACTATAGATTGGAAGCGATATTGCCGAGTTAGAGATTGTCTCTACATTGTCATAATCGGCCGCATTAAAATTAAGATTAACAAAATAAGGCTGCGATGCAATATTCATATAATGCAATTGCACCCAGATACCTGCACGGCGGAGGACATTGAATAATTTTTTACGTTTAGCTTTGTCGACGCAAATCACAAATAAATGATGGGCTGATTGGCGTCCTGGCTCTTGTTGACTAAGGATATCGCAATGCTCACCTAGGGCATGTAGATAACGCTGTACAATTTCCTGTCGCTGTTGAATAAATAACGTTAATCGAGTTAACTGATTCAGTCCCAAGGCTGCATGAATATCACTCATGCGGTAGTTGTAGCCCAATACTAGCTGTTCATGGTACCAATCGCCTTGCATCTCATTATTAAACTCACTTTCATCTTTTGTTATGCCATGACTACTATATAAGCGCATCTTTCGCGCTAACATATCGCAATTAGTCAATGCTGCACCGCCTTCGCCACTGGTGATGTTCTTAACCGGATGAAAGCTAAAGACACAAATATCACTAAACTGCGTACTGCCAACAGGCTTGTTTTGATAGGTTGCACCTAATGCATGGCAAGCGTCTTCAATAATCTTAAAATTATAAATATTAGCTAGCTCTGCCAAATGTGCCATGTCGCAGGGTAGCCCTGCGAAATGCACTGGAATAATAACGTTAGGTAATTGATTCTGTTTTTTTGCATCAGCTAGTTTATTGGCTAACAATTGCATATCCATGTTGCCAGTGTTTAGTTCTACATCGACAAAGTCTATAGTGGCGCCACAATAAAGTGCGCAATTAGCCGAGGCGACAAAACTTAATGCGCTAGTCCAAACGATATCACCGGTAGATACCCCAAGCGCTAGACAAGCTATATGCAAAGCGGAAGTGCCAGAGTTTACTGCAATGGCATGCTTAGACTGACAATAGTGAGACAGAGCTTGTTCAAACTCTGTCACTTTTGGGCCTTGGGTTAAATGACTCGAACGTAAAACCTCAACAACGGCGGCAATGTCTTGTTCACTAATGCTTTGTTTGCCATAAGGGATCATGCTGTTGTTGATCCGTTTAATTTGATTAATTGCTCTATATTTAAGAATTCGCTGTTGTTACTGGAATTATATTCAAATTGATCACTAACTAATAAGCCTGTTTCGTTAAGGGCATTTATGTCAAAAGTATTGCTTCGATTGCTGAACGTAATAGAAGGCGCAATGACGTAATGATCCTCAAACTCATAGGTATGATAAGCATCGTCAATAGGACACATTACTTCATGTAATTTTTCACCAGGACGAATGCCAATCACTTTTTGCGGTAAGTCCGGAGCAATAGACGTGGCTAAGTCGGTAATCCTTACTGATGGAATTTTAGGGATAAACAATTCACCACCTAACATGCGGTTGAAACTATCAAAAACAAATTCAATAGCCTGCTCTAATGGCAGCCAAAATCGCGTCATATCGGGATGGGTGATCGGTAAAAACTTAGCACCATCATTAACAAGTTGTTGGAAAAACGGTACGACTGAACCTCTTGAGCCGACAACATTGCCGTAACGCACGACCGAAAAAGTCGTTTCATAACCGCCTGCCATGTTATTGGCGGCGACAAACAGCTTGTCTGACGCTAATTTTGTCGCGCCATAAAGGTTAATTGGGTTAGCGGCTTTATCTGTTGATAATGCGATGACTTTGCTGACGCTACTATCAAGCGCGGCGTTAATGACATTTTCTGCACCGTTAATATTGGTCTTTATACATTCCATAGGGTTATATTCTGCCGCAGGTACTTGCTTTAATGCGGCGGCATGTACCACATAGTCGACACCGTGCATGGCGCGTCTTAGCCTTTCTGGGTCTCTGACATCACCAATAAAATAGCGCATGCAAGGCGCATTAAAATGCTGCTGCATTTCAAATTGTTTAAGTTCGTCGCGAGAAAAAATGATTATTTTCTTTGGCGAATATCTCTCTAATAGCATCTGAGTGAATTTTTTACCGAATGAACCTGTACCGCCGGTTATTAAAATCGACTTGTTATCAAACATAGTTTCTCCTAAACAAATTTGAAGCTGTAACCTGAAATAACAAAGCAATAATCACGCTATGCTTTATGTCGACATTTAGGTTGTCAAAAAATTGACTGTTGCTATACTTTTCTATTGCCAGTTAGAATAACCCATATTAGTAAAAGTAGTAAATCACTTTGTTTTATTAGATAATTTTATTGCTTCAAGGGAATTGAAGCAAATATTTAAAAGGTAGTTTTTTAAGATGCAAATTTCTGACTCAATTCTAGTTTGTAGTTCCAATGCAATACATTTAGAAAAATTGATAACCATTTTGGAATTTATTGGTGAGTCTGTCATATCAACATCACTTTTAAACGATGTTGATGAGTTGATTAACGATAATAATATTTACCGCAGTATCATTTTAGATTGCCAACATATAGAACAAGAAGCGCAATTTATTGCTAAATATCCGAAGCAGACGTTTTTGATTATTGGTGAAAATCAGCAACAGCTAGTTGATGATAATGCAAACTTGATTGGTTGTTTGAATTACCCTTTTAGATACAGTCAATTAACCCAAGAATTACACAATTGCCAAGACTTTTATAGTAAACGGCCGAATGTTGCCTCAATCACTGGAACCTCATCGATGTTGTTTCGCAGCCTAGTTGGTCGTAGTCACAGTATTCAAGATGTGCGGGTATTGATTGAGCAAGTAGCAACAACAGAAGCGAATGTATTGATCTTGGGTGAGTCTGGTACAGGTAAAGAAGTAGTGGCGCGTAACGTGCACTATTATTCCCCACGTCGTGAAGGGCCATTTATACCAGTTAATTGTGGTGCTATTCCTCCCGAGTTATTAGAAAGTGAATTATTTGGTCATGAAAAAGGCGCGTTTACCGGCGCTTTCACTGCACGTAAAGGGCGTTTTGAATTAGCGGCTGGTGGCACATTATTTCTAGATGAAATTGGTGATATGCCACAACCTATGCAGGTTAAGTTATTACGTGTATTGCAAGAGCGTACTTTTGAACGTGTTGGTGGCAATAAAACCATTAAATGTGACGTCAGAATTATTGCTGCAACACATCAACATTTAGAAACGCGTATTAAAGATGGTCTATTCCGTGAAGATTTATATTACCGCCTTAATGTATTTCCAATTGAAATGCCGGCACTGCGTGAACGCAAGGGTGATATTCCTTTGTTATTGCAAGAGCTTGTTACGCGCATGCAGTCTGCTTACAAGACCAATATTCGTTTTACCCAACGCTGCATGGAATCGTTAATGCTGCACGAATGGTCGGGCAATGTGCGCGAATTAAGTAATTTGGTTGAACGTATGATTATTTTATATCCAAATAATCTCATTGATGTTAATGATTTACCAATTAAGTATCGACATTTAGATGTGCCAGAGTTTCAGCCTGATTATCCTGAGGAGCTGCAAGAGCAAGACGTATTTGCGGCGATATTTAGTGGAGAAGAGGAAATCGAGATACCTGAAAAACCATTATTAACAGAGCTGCCACTAGAAGGGGTTAACCTCAAAGAGATGCTGTCGGAATTAGAAACGGATCTAATTCGCCAAGCATTAGAGCAGCAAGATTATGTTGTTTCACGCGCAGCAGAAGTGTTGGGTATGCGACGCACAACCTTGGTTGAAAAAATGCGTAAATACGGAATGTCAAAAGACGCTTAACGTTAAATAGTCAAAAAACAGAAACCTGCCACGGCAGGTTTTTTGCTTTTATTTTATTAAGTATTTGTTATTTAAGTTAAAACATGTTGGCACGCTAAGTGCAAGTATTCGTCATATAGCTACATTAGACAAATAATTGACGAGGTTGTTATGGCGACTGCTTTAACTAAAGAACTACATAGCGAAGCAAAGGTATCTAAAAACCGATTAGCGCATTTAGTTGATATTCTTCCCTCTGGTGTGATCATTTTAGATGGTTATGGCATCGTCGATGAAGCGAATAAGCTAGCCACTAGTTTTTTTGGCAACGACTTAATTGGTCAGCGCTGGTTAAACGTGATTAGTCGGGCCTTTAAACCTCGCGCCGATGATGGTCACGAAGTTTCTTTAAAAGACGGTCGCCGCTTAAAAATAGCCACCACGTCACTTGAGCCAGAAGACGGTCAGTTAATTTTACTCACCGATTTGACCGAAACTCGTCAATTACAAAACACCATGGCGCACATGCAGCGACTTTCTGCTTTGGGTAAAATGGTTGCTTCCTTGGCGCATCAAGTACGAACCCCATTATCAGCGGCGATGTTGTATGCGGCAAATTTGAGAAATCGCTCGATGCCTGAGAAGTCAAAAATTCATTTTCAAGACAAACTCATGGCACGCCTAAAAGATCTTGAGCAGCAGGTGAACGATATGTTGATGTTCGCTCGAAGCGACAATGGTCAAATCGTCATCGAATTATCTTTGCAAGAGCTGTTAACCGAAGTGAATGCATCGAGTGAAGCGATGATGACACAACACAAAGCTAAATTAATGGTTACCTTACCTGATCCAGATCTACTGATCTTGGGCAACAGAACCGCGTTAAGCGGCGCCATAACAAACCTTATTCATAATGCAATTCAGGCTCAGCCTAAAGGTTTGTTATTACACCTTGTGGCAAAAAAATACGGCGAAACCGAAATCGAAATATCCTTGATAGATAATGGTCCTGGTATTTCATTGGCGCAACAGCAGAAAATATTTGAACCGTTTTTCACCACAAAAAGCCAAGGTACTGGCTTAGGACTTGCCGTCGTACAGTCGGTGGCAAAATCACACAATGGAAAATTAAACTTGGTATCACGAATAGGCAAAGGGTCGTGTTTCTCTATTGTCTTGCCATTACATCGAGAAGCGGCCGTGGTATTAAACCATGCTGTAGGGAGCTAAGACATGACGTTGAATAAAATTCTAGTAGTTGAAGATGACGCGGGTTTACGTGAAGCGTTAGTCGATACCTTAATGTTAGGTGGTTACGAGTGCGTTGAGTGTGAAAGCGGCGAAGAAGCATTGCTCACCCTAAAAACCACCAAGGTTTCATTAGTGGTTTCTGATGTGCAAATGGGCGGTATGTCCGGCTTGGCTCTACTGCGCAGCATTAAACTAAAATGGCCTGAATTACCTATATTATTAATGACCGCATACGCGACGATTGATGATGCGGTCAGTGCGATGCGTGAAGGCGCGTCTGACTACATGGCGAAACCTTTCGCACCAGAGGTGCTGTTAAACTTAGTGAGTCGTTACATACCCGTGCCGGTCTTTGATACCAAAGATCCTATCGTTGGTGATGAAAAATCGATTAAGTTATTAGCCTTGGCTAAAAAAGTCGCACAAAGTGAAGCGTCCGTGATGATCAACGGGCCGTCAGGCTCAGGCAAAGAGGTTCTGAGTCAGTATATTCATAATCAATCTAAACGCCGCGATAAACCGTTTGTTGCTATCAACTGCGCAGCGATCCCTGAAAATATGCTTGAATCTACCTTATTTGGATACGAGAAGGGCGCGTTTACTGGCGCGTTGCAAGCGTGTCCGGGTAAGTTTGAGCAAGCACAAGGTGGCACCATTTTACTTGATGAAATTACCGAAATGGACATTGGCATGCAAGCCAAGCTATTACGAGTATTGCAAGAAAAGGAAGTGGAGCGTTTGGGTTCTCGAAAAACCATCAAGTTAGATGTGCGAGTACTGGCGACTTCAAATCGTGATTTACGTCAAGCGGTTAAAAACAAAGAATTTCGTGAAGATCTATATTATCGACTCAATGTATTCCCATTAAACTGGTTACCGTTAACCGAGAGATCGGGCGATATTTTACCGCTAGCCGAGCATTTGTTAACGCGCCATTATGTTGAGGGAGCTTCACAGCCAACCTTCACCGAAGCGGCAAAACAAATGTTGCTGCGCCATGTTTGGCCTGGCAATGTGCGTGAACTAGATAATGTGATACAGCGGGCGCTTATTTTAGCCGAAGGCGATCAAATTAATTGTGAAGATTTAATCATTGAAGACTTAGCGACAGGCGATATAACAAGCTTACACTCTAGTCCGAAAAATATTACGGATGTAACGCTGCCAACAGATATGTTAGGTAATGAATTAAAGCAACAAGAGAGCCAAATTATTATCGATACGCTTAGCGCATGTCACGGTTCTCGCAAAGCCGTGGCTGAAAAACTAGGCATTAGCCCAAGAACGTTGCGATATAAATTAGCTAAAATCAGAGAGATGGGAATCGAGCTTCCTGCGTAATATCAATGCTGTAGGTTGATTCGTGACATGAGGTCGGTTGATTATTCGCCGACTTTTTCGTTTTTGTTAAAAAGTGGCAGACTTATTGCTTTGTTAGGGCTATACCCGACACCTAGTCAAATTTTTGTCAAAGGCAGCCATCATGAATATTAACGCAAACTCAATGCACAACGATATGCAGCGCATGATTTCGAATGCACAAATGAACGTGCCAAAACTTGGCAGTACTGGCCTTGACGCATCATCTTCTGTTGCGCCGGCTGCAGGCAGTGATTTTTCTGCGATGTTAAAGTCAGCGATTGATACTGTTAATAATATACAAAAGACGGCTGGAAAAATGAAAACAGCCGTTGAGATGGGCGACCGTTCAGTTAGCCTGGCAGACGCGATGATCGCGTCAGAAAAAGCGAGTGTTGCATTTTCTGCCACCGTTGAAATTCGTAACAAATTCGTTGAAGCTTATAAAGAAATTATGAACATGCCTGTTTAATTGCAATAAGGTATGTAAACTACTTAATATTATGACATTATATACCCGTCATCCTTGAAACCGCAGTTTTATTGTCGGCGGATTAGAATCACAATCACTTATAGAACATAAGCTCAGGCGATTCTAACCTTGACGGCTTCACTGCAATTCCAATGATTTTGGGTGCAGTCAGTCGCTAATCAGGTTTTTATCGACCAACGATTAGTTTTATTACCCTCATAAATTATAAAGGTTAGGCACGTGGCTCAAGCTAGTGAATCAACAGATATTGTTGTCAGTGATGACAACAATCCAATCAATCCCTCAAGTAATGAACAGCTAACCGAAAAGTCGGGATTCATGTCTGGCTTGGGTGATGGTGATACTGGGCGCCAATTGGTGATGATTGTGGCGTTAACTGTATGTTTAGCCATTGCTGTGATGGTTGTTTTTTGGGCGCAAGAGCCTGAATATAGACCACTGGGGAAAATGAGCACGGCTGAATTTACCAGTACCTTAGATTTTCTTGATCAAAACGAATTTGCATCAGTCTATAAGATTGAGGGAAAAAGCATTCTGGTTGAAGAAGGCTCTTATCAAACGGTGAAGTTGGCGCTAACCCGCGCTGGTCTATCGAGCTCTACCGAGTCTGGCGACGATATTTTAATGCGTGACATGGGATTTGGTGTTTCGCAGCGTCTCGAGAGAGAACGCTTAAAGCATAGCCGAGAAAAACAATTAGCCGCGGCTATTAGTGAATTTAGAAATGTCGCTAGAGCTCGTGTATTGTTAGCGATACCTAAAGAAAATGTCTTTTCAAAGCGTGAGTTAAAAGCAAGCGCAACAGTAGTTGTAACTCTTAACCGTGGTCGTCAACTCGGGCGAGGAGAAATCGACGCCATCGTTGATATTGTCGCATCCGCGGTACCAAACCTTGAACCTGGCCGTGTATCTATCGCCGATCAAAATGGCCGCCCATTAAAGTCTGGCAATGAAGATGCCTCAAGCATTCGTAATCGCAAAGAATTTGAGCAACAGAAGAAACAAGAAAATGACTATTTACAAAAAATAGATTCAATCTTAATTCCGGTTTTGGGCTTTGGTAACTACACGGCACAAGTTGACGTGTTAATGGATTTTACCGCCATTGAAGAAACGCAAAAAAAATACAATTCTGATTTACCAGCTATCCGAAGCGAGCGCACCTCTGAGAATAAGAATATTGGCAGTGTGATTAGCGGCATTGTTGGCGCTTTATCTAATCAGCCGCCGTTAGAGTCTGATATACCACAAACTCTTAACGGTGAAGCAGTAGGGGCGAAGATCGAAACCGAAAGAGGGCAATATCAAAAAGAAGCCACTCGAAATTATGAGTTAGATACCACCATTAGCCATATACGTAATCAAGTAGGCATTATCAAAACCTTAAGCGTATCGGTGGCCATAGACTATAAAAATAGCGTGGCCAGCGATGGTGGGGAAGCGAGTAGCACGCCTCTTAGTGCGAGCGAATTGGCAAACATTCGCCGACTATTACAAGGCAGTATCGGTTATAGCCAAGCTCGTGGTGATGTCTTAGAGGTAGTATCTGTACCGTTTTACAAAGAAACGCTGCAAGATATTGATGAGATATCAACGATGGAGCAACCCTGGTTTATTCGTTTAGTCAAAATGGGCTTTGGCGCGATTATCATTATTGCCATTATCGTTTTCTTAGTGCGCCCTATGCTTAACCGTTTGATTTATCCTGAAGTCGAAGACGAGAATGATGAATTAGCCGAAGGTGATTTAGCTGACTTTGATGATCAATTTGCAGCAGATACCGTTGACATGTTAGCGGCATCAGATAGTGACTATTCATACGCTGATGACGGCTCACTTAAGATCCCTGATTTACGTAAAGACGATGAATTATTGCGAGCTGTACGTGCGCTAGTATCAAATGAACCTGATCTCTCCATTCAAGTCATTAAAAATTGGCTTTATTTAGACAAAAACAAGTAAGAAGCGGTTAATATTATGGCTGAAGAAATAGCGAAAGAAGAACAAGAAAAACCGACGTTTAACGTAGAGGAGCTGACGGGTCTAGAACGTACGGCTTTCTTGTTGTTGAGTTTAAAAGAAGAAGATGCAGCAGCAATTTTAAAGTCCTTAGAGCCAAAAGAAGTGCAATATGTGGGTCAAGCAATGGCGAGACTTGATGACTTCACCCCAGCAAAAGTGCAATCTGTATTACGCTGCTTTTTAGATGACATTCAAGATTTATCATCAATTGGTCTTAATTCAGAAGATTTCATTCGCCGTGCATTAATAGAAGCATTGGGTGAAGACAAAGCATCTAATATCATCGATCAAATCATTTTAGGCGGCAGCGCGAAAGGACTTGAGTCACTTAAATGGATGGACGCACGTCAAGTTGCGAACATTATTATTAGTGAGCATCCTCAAATTCAAACCATTGTATTGTCATATCTTGATCCCGAACAATCGGCTGAGATATTGGCGCAATTCCCAGAGAAGATTCGTTTAGATTTAACCATGCGTATCGCAAACCTCGAAGAAGTACAGCCTGCGGCATTGCAAGAATTAAACGACATTATGGAAAAACAGTTTGCGGGTCAAGCTGGCGCACAAGCGGCGAAAATGGGTGGCTTGAAATCTGCTGCTAATATCATGAATTATCTCGATAATAATATTGAAGGCCAACTAATGGACTCTATTCGTGATACGGATGAAGAAATGGCTCAGAAATTACAAGATCTTATGTTTGTCTTTGAGAACCTTATCGATGTTGACGACCGAGGCATACAAGCTATTTTACGTGACGTGCAAACAGATGATTTACTGAAAGCGCTTAAAGGCACCGATGAAGCGCTTAAAGATAAATTCCTTAGCAATATGTCTAAACGTGCTGCGGATATGCTGGTTGACGATTTAGAGGCGATGAGCCCAATTCGAGTCAGTGAAGTCGAAGAAGCGCAGAAAGCTATCTTAATGGTTGCGTCAAAATTAGCCGATTCGGGTGAAATTAACCTTGGCGGAGGCGGTGGAGATGAGTTCCTATAATCGGGGATTTATCTGCTCAATCTTGATCAACGTGCAAAGGACATAAATAAATGGCGAGTGATGGCATGTATAAACCAACAGAGCAAGAACTTGAGCTGCTTAAGCGTTGGTATGCCCCTGAAATGAGTGAAAAGGTTGCTAAAGAAAAGACCAATGCCTTTGGTATGAGTGTTTCTCAAGTTGGTAAAACCAAGCCAAAGCCCGTTGAAAAACAGGTTGAAGATATTAGTGATACCATCGAGCAGCCTCAAGCTTTGTCGGCGGCGCAATTAGCTGAGATATCCGATCAGGCGCAAGAGCAAGGATTTGAGCAAGGTCTAAAAAAAGGTACCGAGCAAGGGTTACTTGAAGGCCATACCTTGGGCTTTGATCAGGGATTAGAGCAAGGCAATGAAGAGGGATTAAAGCAAGGGTTAGCCCAAAGTGAAATAGAAATTAATGCCCGTTTCGCGCTTCTCGACGCATTGATTGCACAGCTGCAACACCCACTGAAAGCGCAGGAAGAAGCGTTAGAAGAGTCATTATTAACTCTGGCGCTGACCTTAGCAAAAAAGGTCATTCACACGGAAATATCTCAAAGTCCGTTACCGATTATTAGCGCGATCAGCGAAGGTATCCGGGCACTAGACAACAACGAAACGCTTAAAATTAGACTGCATCAACAAGATTTGCAACATGTCAGTGACTATTGGAGTAAAGATGAGTTAGCAAAGCGACAGATTCATCTCGAACATGACGTCACGCTGCAGCCAGGCGATTGCCATATTGAATCAAAAGTGAGCTCGGTTAATTTGCCATTGAGCGATCGTATTGAACAAGTCTTTGATGATTTACTCGGCCAAGAAAAACCAAAAACCACGGTCACAGCAGAACCTCAATTAACGCTGCCACTGGCGGATTCGCCCAGCGGAGAAACCTCATTGAGTGGCAGTGCAACAGATGAACAGCCAACAGTTGCCGATCCTCAACGATTAAACGACGATGAATAATCAACGAACGCCAATGAATTTTGCAAAGCAAATGGATGGTTACAAAGATTTGGTTAATCAATTTCAACCAGTGGTTTCAGGCAAGCTTAAGCGCGTAGTAGGCTTAACCATGGAAGCGACAGGGTGTATTGCGCCTGTAGGTAGTCAATGCAGCGTTGAAACGCTTAACGGTAACATCACGGCTGAAGTGGTTGGCTTTAGCGATGACATATTATATTTAATGCCTAGTGAAGAAGTACAAGGGGTAATGCCTGGGGCTAAGGTCGTGCCTTTGTTACAGCAAAAAGGACTGCCAGTGGGTCTTGAGTTGTTAGGTCGAGTTATCGACGGTGTTGGCAAGCCTTTAGATGGGCTGGGGCCCATTAAGGCTAGTAAATATGTCTCGGGTAAAGCTAAACCCATCAACCCGCTAGCTCGTCGACCAATCGAGCAACCGTTAGATGTTGGCATCCGCGCCATAAATACCATGTTAACCGTTGGCAAGGGTCAGCGAATGGGACTATTTGCCGGTTCAGGTGTTGGTAAGAGCGTATTGCTTGGCATGATGACACGCGGCACCAGTGCCGATGTCATTGTCGTTGGCTTAGTTGGCGAACGTGGTCGTGAAGTTAAAGAGTTTATCGAAGAAATATTAGGCGTGGAGGGACGGAAACGCTCTGTGGTTGTTGCCGCACCTGCAGATACTTCCCCATTGATGCGATTAAAAGCTTGTGAAACAGCGGTAACCATCGCTGAATATTTTCGAGATCAAGGCATGGAAGTTTTACTGTTAATGGATTCACTGACCCGCTTTGCACAAGCACAACGTGAAATAGCCCTGGCGATTGGTGAGCCGCCAGCAACAAAAGGCTATCCGCCTTCGGTCTTTGCTAAGTTGCCACAGCTAGTCGAACGAGCGGGCAATGGCAGTGGCTCGCAAGGCTCTATTACCGCTTTTTATACGGTGTTAACCGAAGGTGATGATTTACAAGATCCTATTGCTGATGCCTCGAGAGCTATTTTAGATGGCCACATTGTTTTATCTCGAAAACTGGCTGAATCTGGTCACTATCCGGCGATTGATATTGAAGCCTCAATTTCCAGAGTCATGCCAATGGTCGTTAGCGAACAGCACCTTAATTACGCGCGATTGGTGAAGCAAAACTATTCACTGTATCAGCAGAATAAAGACTTGATTGCTATCGGGGCCTATGTAGCTGGTGCAGATCCTAAAGTGGATAAAGCGATTCAATTTTATCCGGTGATTGAAGCGTTTTGCCAACAAACGATGAAAGAGTCACACCCGTATGATGAGGCTTTAACGGCGTTAACCCAGCTCGGCGATGCGTTGCAGTAATGGCTGATATCAAGCAACTGACCATTGTCAAAGAAATGGCAGAAAAAAAAGAACGTGACGCGTTAAAAATGTTTAGCGCGGCGCAGCAACAAATCAATAAACTGCAAAACCAAATGCAGACGCTGTCTGAATATAGACAAGATTACTTAATGCAAATGCAACCAAATGCAGAGCAACGAGTAACGGCCAGCAGACTTATCGCATTGCAAGAATTTTTAGTCAAATTAGACGTATCGATTAATCAGCAACGAGATGTTATCGCTCGAGCATCTTTAGTGGTTGATTCTAGGCGAACTCAATGGGCTAGCGCGAAAAGATACACCGACTCAATCGCGTTTTTAATTGATCGCCAACAACAAGAATTAGCGCAAATAGAGCATAAGCAGCAACAAAAGCTCGCGGACGAGTTTTCTATGATGGCGTTTCATCGTAAAAAAAGGCGATAAAACTTCTTATTGCTCGCAATTTAAACGGTTACTGTCAAAGCCGCGAGAAACCTTCTTTATTGGCGCAATTTTTGCTTTAAATAATCATAGGTCAAATTAATGAAACAATAAGGCTATTGCGCTGCCTTATTTGTGCCGTGGAGCAAGTATGTTTGAAAATATAGCAACAAATGTTGGAGCTGGGAATTACGATACAGCGGCAAGTTTTGCCGCTGCAGGTATTGACGATAACATTGAACCGCAGAGTAATAAGCAATCATCCGAAAATGAATTCTCAAAAATACTCGAAAACAATATAAATTCTTACCGCAAGCTTGAATCTGTGACCACGGCGTCTAATCGAAAGGAAGTTGTCGAACAATTGCAACCAATAACCGATGATGAATTGGCCGAATTAGGGACCGCTCAAGATAAAATGCAGTTGCTTAAAGATGATATTGGCGCCCAAGGTTTATCTAATAGCCAAATCGCGAAAAAAATTCTAGCGTTAGACGACGATCAATTAACTACATTAGGTAAACAGATTGGTCTTTCAAGCGACGAATTGCTCGAGTTAGCAAGTTTTGTTACTGGCGTAGAGCAGCGAATTAATACCGACATAGTCCAACGAGTTGCTAGCCTCCGTGAGCAATTAGATGGACAAGGCGCAGTTGTTATTAGATCAAAATTAGACGAACAACGACTTGTTATTCTTCGTGAGCAATTAGATGGTCAAGGCGCAGTTGTTATTAGCGGAAAATTAGACGAACAACGACTTGTTAATCTTCGTGAGCAATTAGATGGACAAGGCGCAGCTGTTATTAGTGGAAAATCAGATGAACATGGCACAGCGGTTATTAGCGAAAAATTAGATCAACAAGACGTGGAAAGCGAATCATTTCAAGAAGATTTGCAGTACCTTAAGGCTCTTGGCGATAGACTTCCAAAAGATTCGGATTTACAAGCGCCCTTACGAGCGCTAGTTGAAGAGATAGAGCAAATAGAGGCTGAAACGAAGCAAACCGCAAACGAGTTAATTGAGCAAATAGAGCAAGCCAAACAGGATTTAGTCATCACTTTTGATGAGGAAAAAAAGTCATCATCAAAAAACGCTCAGCGAGAGAGCGATCAAATGACTAATAATAAAGTAGTGCATGCTGGCGTAGAGGAAAAGCAAATAGATGTGGCGGCTAGTCTATCAAGTCAAGTAAATGAATCAGAAGAAAAATTTGAGGACGAAAGCGTTAACTTAGTCGCTGATTCACGTCCCCGCCTCCTAGACTCGGAACAACAAAAGGCGGCGAGTAAATTAGTCTCCCAGAACGATAAAGCCAAAGAAAATAATGAAAAAATAGTGTTAAATGAAAATGATGAAGTTGGCGATAAAGTTAGTGAACGCGAGAATAAACGTGAAGTTCAATCAATAATCAGTGATGGCAACCGTGCTAAAGCTGAGGCTAGTAGCACCTATCAATCACGATTAGACGCTGAAAAACAGCAATCTGGCTCTATTGATGATGCAACGTCGTCAAGTGAGTTAGCAGTTGATGAAGACTATAGCGATAACTTGACTAAACTCGAAAACAATAGCGCGCCATATGGCAGCGATGTTGAGCAAAAAAACAAGGTGCAGGGCAGTTTCGAACACTTATTAAAGCAGCTTGAAACGACGATGAATAAAACATTAGCCATTAATAGTGTCAATGAAGAGTCGGCCAGTGTAAATCAACTAAATGTCCATACCGAACAACTAGATAAATTACGTGAACAGCCCGTGGCAACGAGTAAATCGATAGCCGAGCAATTAGCACAAAAATTGCCACTTAATGAGCAAGCGGCAGCGAAGCATTTGAAAGAACGCGTTAGTTTGTTGATTAATGCTGGGCAAGGCCAAGCTGTTATTCAGCTCGATCCTGAAGAATTAGGTGGTTTGTCTATTCGCATTCAAATGCAAAATGATCAAGTCAATGTACAATTTTTGGTACAAAATGCAGGCGCTAAAGAATTGTTAGAGCAGGCGATGCCGAAACTAAAAGAACTGTTGGATCAGCAAGGCATTGCGCTTAATCAAAGTGACGTGCAGCAAGAGGAACAACAGCAGAACTCTCAAGAGAATCAGTCAAGCTTTGCTGGTGATAATGACGAGTTTGAAACGGATCAGGCGCCAATAACCCTGACATTGCATAAACAATCTACCAACGGCATTGATTATTATGCCTAGCTCAATATCTTCATAGGATATAAGGTCAAATTATGATAACTTTAAGCTAAATTTCAATCGTTTGATAAAAAAGGAATAGTGTGATGGCCGATGATGTTGAAGACAGCGCTGGAGGTGGCGGTTCAAGTAATAAAATGTTGATAATTATTATCGCCGTTGTGGTCTTGCTAGTGGGCGGTGGTGGTGCAGCATTTTTTCTTCTATCAGGTGATGATGCAAGTCAAGCCCAGCTAGTCGATGGTGATCTCGATGCCGAGCTAACCGATGACTTAACCAATGATGAAGTCAGTGAGATTTCAAGCGATGATGATGCATCGGTTGGTGATGCTTTTTATGTCGGCATGCCAAGGCCTTTTGTGTTTAATGTATCCGGTTATGGCAAGTCACGCCTCGTTGAAATAAAAGTGCAATTACTAGTACGCGGTGGCAGTAATGATACGGCGGCTCGTAAACATATCCCATTAATTGAAGATACATTATTAACGGTTTTCAGTGGCGCTAATGCTGAGAAGTTAAGCACCCATATTGGCAAGCAAGAATTACGTGAAAATGCACTGGCAGCGGTACGAAAAACCCTAGAACCTATTGTAGGTAATCCGGTGGTAGAAAAGTTACTATTTATTGGCTTTGTAATGCAATAAAACGGCATTGTAAGATGAGAAAAAATTAGGAAAATATTGTGAATGATCTGTTAAGCCAAGACGAAATTGATGCGTTATTGCATGGTGTCGATGACGTTGATGAAGATGAAGTTGAAGACAGTGGTGACGGTAAATCCGCTGCTGAATATGACTTTTCCTCACAAGATCGTATTGTGCGTGGACGCATGCCGACCTTGGAAATGGTTAACGAAAGATTTGCCCGTCATCTAAGAATTAGCCTATTTAATTTGATGCGCCGCACGACTGAAGTATCGATTAACGGTGTGCAAATGTTGAAATTTGGTGAGTACATTCACACGTTATTCGTGCCTACCAGTCTGAACATGGTGCGTTTTAGACCGTTAAAGGGCACCGCACTCATTACCTTAGAAGCACGTTTGGTGTTTATTTTAGTTGATAACTTTTTTGGCGGTGACGGGCGTTATCCCGCGAAGATAGAAGGTCGTGAATTTACCCCCACCGAGCGTCGTATCATTCAATTGCTGTTGAAAATCGTTTTTGAAGATTATACCGAAGCTTGGGCGCCGGTGATGGATGTCGAATTTGAATATCTTGATTCAGAAGTTAACCCGTCGATGGCTAATATTGTTAGCCCGACCGAAGTTATCGTGGTGTGTTCTTTTCATATAGAGTTAGATGGCGGTGGGGGGGATTTCCATATTGCGCTGCCTTATTCTATGTTAGAGCCAATTAGAGAGCTGCTAGACGCTGGTGTGCAAAGTGACAAAGAAGATACCGACCAACGATGGAGCGCGGCGTTAAAAGAAGAAATTATGGATGTTGAGATTAACCTCGATGTCGAGCTTGGAGAAATTGACTTAACCTTACGCGATATTTTAGGCATGAAAACCGGCGATATTATACCGTTTGATATGCCGGAAGAGCTTATCGTGCGCGCGGAAGGATTACCGTCGTTTAGGGGCAAGTTAGGGCGAGTGAATGACAATTATGGCATTAAGATATCGTCTGTTATTCCAAGACCTGAGTCTCAAAAATCGGAATTGCAATTATTACAGCGTCAAATGACAGACGATAAACAATAGAGAGTATTTAAGATGAGTGATGATATGGACGATTGGGCTGACGCCCTTGCTGAGCAAGCCGATTCAGAGGCCCAAGATGCCGAGAAAGTTGAATTAGACAATCTAGAAGATGATGCTGACGGCGTACCGATGCTATCAGGTGAGAATAAATTGGAAGCTATTTTAGACATTCCTGTGACCATTTCCATGGAAGTTGGGCGCTCTAATATTTCTATTCGAAACTTGCTGCAATTAAACCAAGGCTCGGTAATTGAGCTTGATCGCGTTGCGGGCGAGTCACTTGACGTTTTAGTCAATGGCACATTAATCGCTCACGGGGAAGTAGTTGTTGTTAATGATAAATTTGGTATCCGTCTCACTGATGTTATTAGTCAAACAGAACGTATTAAAAAGCTTCGCTAAGCTGCCTTTTGCCGTTGGCCTTTTCGCATTAGCGTGGCCAAGTTACGGTAAAACTGACTCAGCACCTGATTTTATCAGCATGATAACGTCATTAGTGATCGTATTAGGGCTGATATTTTTATTGGCCTTTGTCGCTAAAAAGCTGCGTATTACGCCATCGAGTAAAGACGGTGTTAAGTTGGTCGCTAACCTCGCCGTTGGGACTAAAGAGCGCGTGGTTATTGTTGAGGTTCAAGGTGAGCAGTTTATGCTTGGCGTGACGCCATCACAAATAAATCTGCTGCATAAATTACCAGAAAATATATCACACACACAATCAAATCAAGCACAAGCGTTTAAGACGTCTGATATATTATCGTTGTTAAAGAAAGGGAAGTCATGATCCGCACTGTAATATTAGTTGTCGTTACGTTGGTGAGTTTATTGATAACGCAAGCTGCGTTAGCTGACACTGGATTACCGGCAGTCACGGTGATACCAAACGCTGACGGCACGCAAAGTTATAGCATCACCTTACAAATTTTGGCGTTGATGACGGCACTGGGCTTTATTCCAGCGATTCTGATCATGATGACTTCCTTTACGCGGATCGTGATTGTTTTATCTATTTTGCGTCAAGCAATGGGATTGCAACAAGCGCCTTCAAATCAAGTAATCATTGGTTTAGCACTTTTTTTAAGTTTGTTTATCATGACGCCGGTACTCGAGAAAATAAACCAAAATGCGCTGCAGCCTTATATTAACGAGCAAATTGATGCGATGCAGGCACTTAATTTAGCGCAAGCACCGATCCGTGAATTTATGTTGTCGCAAACGCGTGATAAAGACATTAAATCCTTTCTAGATATTGCCAATCGTCAAGACGTAAAATCACCAGAAGATGCGCCTATGACCGTGTTAATACCTGCGTTCATTACCAGTGAATTGAAAACCGCATTTCAAATAGGCTTTATGCTGTTTATTCCATTTCTGGTCATCGATTTGGTGGTGGCCAGTGTATTAATGGCCATGGGTATGATGATGTTATCGCCGATGATAGTGTCCTTGCCTTTTAAATTAATGCTATTTGTGCTGGTTGATGGCTGGTCGTTGGTGATGGGTACTTTAGCCAATAGTTTTGGCTTATGACCACCGAACATATCTAGGGAGCGAGTATGTCACCGGAAGTTTTTGTCGATATTTTCCAACATGCACTGTTTAAAGTGATGTTATTGGTTACCGCCATTGTTATTCCCAGCTTAATGGTGGGACTTGTGGTGGCAATTTTCCAAGCGGCTACCTCGATCAATGAGCAAACATTAAGTTTTTTACCCCGCCTAATCATGACCCTAATTACGTTGATTGTCGGCGCACATTGGTTTACCCAGCAGATCATGGATCTTTTTTTCGACATTATAGAGTCTATACCGCAGGTTATTGGCTGACATGACACTCTATGAGAATACCGTCATGGTATGGATGGCCAGTTATATTTGGCCATTTTGCCGGGTCTCTGGCATGTTCATGGTGATGGTCGGCGTAGGCAGTCGCAATCTGTCCATGCGCATTAGATTGTTATATGCATTAGCTGTCACCATCGTTTTAGTGCCAACATTGCCAGCCATGCCAGACATCGGACTGTTTTCACTGCCTAGCTTTATTATTATTGCGCAAGAAACCTTAATAGGTATTGCGATTGGCTTTATCTCGCTGATGGTGATGCAAGCTTTTGTGGTGGCGGGTCAAGTGATCAGCATGCAAACCAGTTTGGGTTTTGCGGCCACCATCGATCCAGGCTCTGGTCAATCGGTACCTGTCATCGGGCAATTTTTCTTATTATTAGCCACGTTAATGTTTTTTGCAGTTGATGGCCATATTGCGATGATCAACATGTTGGTGATTAGTTTTGATACGCTGCCTATTGGTGGTGGAGGCCTGACTAGCCTCACCTATGACAAAATAGCGCGTTGGGGTGTGTGGATATTTACGTCATCGTTAGCGATGTCTATTTCAGCGATGGTTGCGTTGCTTGTCATCAATTTCTCTTTTGGTATTTTAACCCGCGCCGCGCCGCAGCTAAATATTTTCTCGATAGGTTTCCCCATTACTATGCTGGCCGGACTATTGGTTTTATGGTTAACGCTAGGCACCGTCATGTCACACTTTGATCTGCAATGGAACCGTGGATTAGCGATGATGTGCGAAGTGATTAATACCCAATGCCAATTCTGATGAGGGGTGTAGCATCGGTACTTCTAACCTTGATAGTCGAGTGCTTTAACCATGGCTGAAAGCGAGAGTGGGCAAGAAAAAACTGAACAAGCCACCCCGCAGAAAATTCAAAAATCGCGGGAGAAAGGTCAGGTTGCACGTTCGAAAGATTTGACTACTGCGGCCGTGTTAATTGCTTCTGCGGCGTCGATGTATATTTTTGGCAGTGCCATCGCGAGCTCTTTATTTAATGTCATGAAGATGTCGTTTACCATCACCCGCGAACAAGCATTTGACACTGGCCAATTTGCATTAATATGGGCCGAAGTATTTAGAAATATTAGTTGGCCATTATTAGGTTTTTGCATCACCTTATTCATTGCCGCATTTTTAGGTTCAACCGCCCTTGGCGGTATTACCTTTAGTGTTGATGCTATGCGTCCTAAGGCGTCTAAGATGAGTCCTAAGGCTGGTTTTAAGCGGATGTTTGGCGTGCAAGCAGTTGTCGAATTGGTTAAATCTATCGGTAAATTTAGCTTGATAGCGACCTTAGCTTGGTTGTTGTTATCCCATTATTTTGATCGGATTTTACAATTAAGCCAAACGGCTTTCCCGCTCAACGTTATTGGCGCGTTAGATATTTTGCTATGGATTTTTATTTTGCTGTGTAGCTCCTTGTTGCTCATTGCGGCCATTGATGCACCGTATCAAATATATAAGCATAATAAAGAGCTTAAAATGACCTTGCAAGAAGTCAAAGATGAGATGAAAAATACCGAAGGTAAACCTGAAGTCAAAGGAAGGCAACGTCAATTACAACGTGAAGTGTCCCAGCGTCGAATGATGCAAGACGT
>JABSRV010000290.1 GCA_013214905.1 Psychrobium sp.
AAGCGAGAACTCATTGAAGGGCACTTATCAAGCATCAAACAAGTGGTGTTGCCAGGCTTTGCGGCAGTTGGCGGCATGGTCGTTCCTGCGGCGTTTTATATCTATTTTGTCGGCACTGAAGGGGCTGGAAGTACAGGCTGGGCCATACCCACCGCTACCGATATAGCCTTTGCGTTAGGTGTTTTATCGTTACTTGGTAAACGGGTGCCCATTTCCCTTAAAATATTCTTAATGGCGCTGGCTATCATCGATGATTTGGGCGCGATTGTCATTATCGCGTTATTTTACACCGCAGAGTTGTCAACCTTATCGATTAGCATCGCAGCAGGGGCGTTAACCACACTTATCGTGATGAATCGCTTAGGCGTAGTACGCAAGGCTGCCTACATCATGGTCGGCATTGTATTGTGGGTTAGCGTGCTTAAATCAGGCGTGCATGCCACGTTAGCGGGCGTTGCCTTAGCCTTCACTATTCCATTGTCGTTTAAAAATAAAGACGGTGAGATAGGGCAAACATCGATGCTAAAAAGCATGGAACATGACTTGCATTACTGGGTCGCATTCTTCATTTTACCATTATTTGCCTTTGTCAATGCAGGGGTTGATTTCCGCGAAATATCCATGTCACAGGTGCTTACACCAGTGCCATTAGGCATCGCAGCTGGTCTGTTTTTAGGCAAACAAGTGGGCGTGTTTAGTTTTAGTTTGTTGGCGATAAAACTCGGAATTGCTAAGCTGCCAGAGAACAGTTCAATGACTCAATTATATGGGGTTAGTGTGTTAACCGGCATTGGATTCACCATGAGTTTATTTGTATCATCATTGGCGTTTAGTGATCCCACTCAGTTTATGTTTGCCGATAAATTGGCCATATTACTGGCGTCGTTTTTGTCGGGGCTGGTTGGTTTCCTTATTTTATATAGAGCGGGTAAACAAGCCGCAACATAAGCGATAGATCCAAGGGCTGTCTTCTTTACAGCCCTTAAACCCTGCCTAATCATTCTAATTTCAATGTCCGTTTTATTATATTCATCCATTAGGATGAGTTTTGTCTTGACTCTGCTACGTTACTATGGATATTCTAGTTAGGATTATTTAGCGAATTCTTGGAAGAATCGCTAAATTCTGATGTAGGGAAACAACAAGGAAATAAGCATGGAAGCGATAAACATAGCACTACCTCCAACACTCGATATATCCAGTGTTTCAGAGTTTCATCAAACTATACTCACCTCCTTAAATAACAATACCACTAGCACTTCTGTGATTATCGATACGGGCGCTAATGAACGTGTTGATACTGCTGGTATTCAGCTATTACTTGTCCTAATCAACGAATTAAGCAATCGAGACTTGGCGTTTAGCTGGCAAAATATGTCTAATGATTTGCACACTAACGCCAATCGACTCGACCTCAAACAAGCACTTAAATTAACTTAACATTCTTTGAATTAATAGGGATATCAACATGGCAAAGATCTTAGTAGTAGACGACTCTGCTTCAATTCGCAACATGGTTTCATTTACATTACAGCAAGAAAAATATGAAACCGTTGAGGCTAAGGACGGCAATGACGGGCTAGCCAAGGCAAAGAGTTCGCGTTTTGATCTGGTTATCACAGACGTCAACATGCCGGGCATGGATGGCATCACGTTGTGCAAGGAATTACGTAAGTTACCCGCGTTTAAATTCACACCGGTTTTGATGTTAACCACCGAAAGCTCGCAAGAATTAAAAATGAAAGGCAAAAGCGTTGGGGCTACGGGGTGGTTAGTGAAGCCTTTTAATCCGGACAAATTAATTGCGACCATCAAACGTGTCATAAGGTAAATCATATGGGTATCGATCTTTCACAATTTATTCCGACATTTCTTGAAGAAAGTTTTGAAGGACTAGAAATCATGGAATCGAGCTTGCTGGGATTAGAGCAAGGCGATATCGATTCAATTAATGCAATATTTCGGGCAGCGCATTCCATTAAGGGCGGCGCTGGCACATTTGGTTTTAACCGCGTCACAGACTTTACCCATGAAGTTGAAACCTTATTAGATGAAATGCGCGATGGCCGGCGTCCGGTAACACAAGCTGACAACGACTTGTTATTAAAGTCCACCGACTGTATACGATTGCTTATCAACAGTGCGAGGGATGGCATTGATTGCCCCGACCCGATCATTGACGAAGTACAGCTGGCGTTAAAAGTAGCCTTAGGAGAAGAGGTTAAACAATCGAGCCCTGCGGCAGATGAACAGCAGAGTGATGACGGCGACAATAGTGGTTGGCTTATTGAGTTTGCACCGCATGCCGATATGCTGCAATCGGGCAATGATCCCATTTACATCATTGAAGCATTAGCTGAACTTGGCAAAATTGAAGTGCACTGTAACGCGAGTAAAATACCTTCATTGAGCGATCTTAACCCTGAAGAGTGTCATGTTTCGTGGTCAATATCCTTGCATGCCGCGTGTGATATTGATGTCGTGAGTGAAATATTTGAGTGGGTTGACGATGCATGTGAATTGACGATATCGCCCCTTGGCGATTTACTCTTTGATGAGCCATCTGAACAAGTGTCACTAAACAACAACGTTGACCGTGCCGCACCAGTTAATGACACCGCACCGTCAACAAACACAACTGAGACAACGTCGGTTCAAAACAAGGCTGACGATGTAAAAACAGGCGATAAAACAGCGCCAGAAAAAAATAAAACAGCCGTAGCAAGCTCCGAAGGTGGCTCTATTCGGGTGGGCATTGACAAGGTTGATGCGCTGATTAACCGCGTTGGCGAATTAGTGATTACCCAAGCGATGTTAAAGCAAATTGGCAGTGAACTTAGCGACATTGAACATGAGTCGGTAGAAAAACTGCAAGAAGGTTTAGTGCAGCTAGAAGGCAATACACGAGACTTGCAAGAAGATGTGATGCGCATTCGCATGTTACCCATTAGCTTTGTCTTTAATCGCTTTCCGCGCATGGTCTATGACGTGAGCAACAAACTCGGTAAAAAAGTGGTGTTAAAGCTCACGGGTGAGCAAACAGAACTTGATAAAACCGTGATGGAAAAAATTGGCGATCCTTTAGTGCATTTAGTGCGTAATTCACTGGATCACGGCCTCGAAATGCCAGAAGAGCGGATCGCGGCCGGTAAAGATGAGACGGGCACCGTTACTCTAAACGCTTATCATCAAGGCGGATATATAGTGATTGATATTTCCGATGATGGACGGGGCCTAAATACACAGCGTATTCGTGACAAAGCCTTAGAAAAAGGCATGATAAATAGCGACAATACCTTAAGCGATCAAGAAATTAATGAACTGATTTTTGCGCCAGGCTTTTCCACCGCCGATGAGGTGAGTGATTTGTCGGGTCGTGGTGTCGGCATGGACGTAGTCAGACGAAATATTGAGTCGTTAGGCGGCCATGTCACCTTAAGCTCGACCCCAGGCAAAGGCTCATTATTTTCGGTGATGTTACCACTAACCTTAGCCATTCTTGATGGACAATTGATTAACGTAGCGGGGGAAACCTACATTGTGCCATTGGTCGCCATTGTTGAGTCTGCGGTTATCGAAAAAACCGCACTTAAAGCGATTGCAGGTCAGCAAAGCCTGTACCTATTTAGAGAAGAATACATTCCTCTTTATAGTGTACGTGAGTTGTTTTCGGTGCCGGGCGAGCGCGGTGAAGCGGATGAGAAAATGGTAATTATTGCCGAAAGCAGTGGCAACAAATATGCTTTGGTTGTTGACGAATTACTTGACCAACAACAGGTGGTGCTCAAAAGCCTAGAGGCTAATTACAAAGCGGTAGAGGGTATTTCTGGCGCCACCATATTAGGAAATGGCGGAGTCGCACTTATTGTCGATATTAAAGGATTAATATCCCTTAAGAAACGCAAGTCTAAACATGGCGCACCCCCTCAATTAATCAAGGAGAAATGCGCATGAGTGAGACACTAGGACATAGCGCGGACGCGGCCAATAACCAACAGTTTTTGGCCTTTATATTGGCGGGTGAGGAATACGCCGCCGACATCTTAAAAGTGCAAGAAATTAGAGATTGGAGTGAATGTACTTATATTCCTAACAGTCCTAACTATTTGGAGGG
>JABSRV010000291.1 GCA_013214905.1 Psychrobium sp.
GCCTTCAGCTGCTTCTAACAAAGAGCCCTCAGCTGCTTCTAACAAAGAGCCCTCAGCGTCTTCTAACAAAGAGCCCTCAGCCGTCTCTAATAAAGAGCAGTCAGTGGTTTCAAGTAACAAGAAGACATTGGTCAGTAAATCTCCTGTCACTAACAAGCAAACGGCGACACTACAAACGACAGCGCAGCAAGTTTCTTTGCAAAAAACGGCTATGGGACTGGGGCCAACATCGCTGGCTCAACCTGCTCAGCTATCACTAAATGACCATAATACTCGACCATTAAATCAAACAATTCCGGCGCTGCAATCGACGATAACCGAGCAGAAACTTTCACAGTCTGCGCCAAAACTGAATCAGTCATCACCTTTAAATACAGCGTTAAGCGCCGCGATTAATAGCCAAGCTATGCAAAGTAAAGCGGCGCAGAGTAAAGCTATACAAAGTAAAAGCATTGGCGGCAACACTAAATTTGAAAGTGTTAGAGTTGAAAATACGCCGCCTGAACAGGCAAAGCAGCAAGCGGCACCGGTTTCATTACAAAAGCTCAATAGTTTACTGCAAAGCTTGCAGCTTAATAGCGCGGCAGTTGCCACTAATAAATCAAACAACGTTCAATCCTACTCACTCCAATCAAACTCTTTTCAATCTATAACAGTACAGTCTAGTGAAATAGCAGCTGGTGAAGATGATATGCCTTTAAGTGAGGACGATTTGGTGGCGATAAACCAATTAAAAACTCTGTCGCAGCGCTTACAACAACGTTTACCGCAAATGGCGCAGCTGACAACGCCAAGTCAAATAGCTCATACCATCGAGCAGTTTGTACAATTTAATCCTTTGAGCTCAAGCAGTATTAATCTGTCGACATTAGGGCCGCTAGCCAGCGCCATTCAAATGATATTGGCTGGGCGACACGCAAATACCTCAAAAAAGGTGTCGCCTGAACTTAACAAGCAAATGCTAAAACTGCTCAAGCAAAGCAAAGACAATAGCGGTTTAACCAAAGCGCTAGCGATGTTGGGCAGCTTAGCTAGCCTTAAACCACTTGAAGATGCGCTGACCGGTATCGCTGGCAATATCCAGTTATATCAATATCAAAGCATGGAGAATACGCAAAATAATCAACTGTCATTTTATTTCTCAATTCCCACCAGAGAGCCCAGCATCCCGCAGGTTGAAGGGGAAATTGAGCGCCAAGATGACGAAGAGGATGGCACCAAGGTATGGCGACTAACTCTGCTGCTGCCGGTTGGCGACACCGATAAAATAAAAGCCATGGCGACACTTCGCGGCACTAACGTCGAAATAGAGATGAGCAGTAATAATAGCGAGCTAGTGAGCCGCGCCGAATTTTATGGCGGTTTTTTAAGCCAGCGCTTAGAGTCTCTAGGGATAAGCAGTAGTAAAATTATTTGTCAGCAAGCAGAGCTACCAAACAGTCTTTTAAAGCGCCCTAATCAATTGATAGAGTTAATGGCATGAATGAACCAGACAACCCAATAGATCCGAATAAAAGAGCGATTGCGCTTAAATATAATCAAAAGTCTGCCCCTAAGGTCGTTGCCAAGGGGTATGGCGCGTTAGCCGAAGAGTTGTTAGCGATTGCCAAAGAAAACGAGGTGATGATCCACCAAGACGAACAGTTGAGTCAATTCTTACACACGTTAGAGCTTGGCCAAGAAATTCCTCGTGAATTATACATTGTGATTGCCGAACTCATTGCTTTCGCGTTCGTATTACAGGGTAAATTTCCAGATAAATGGCGTAACATTCATAACAAAGTTGATATAAGCAGTTAAAATCAGTATTCTACGCGACCTTTTACGGTTCGGATCCACTCATGATAGGTTTTGACTACGGCACATCTAACTGTGCGGTCGCTACAATGCACAATAATACGCCAAAATTAATAAACTTAGGTGAGCATGGCAAGTTCATGCCATCGACTTTGTATGCGCCGAGCCGCGACATTATTGCCAATTGGTTAGGTGAGCAATTATCAGGATCAGCGAAAGATGTATTTTTTCAACAACGAAAAACGCAATTAGCTAAAGCTCAGAACGCACTTCGAGAGTTGAAAGAAGACGAGATCCCCGCTAATTTAGACTTTGGTCAACGCGCCTTAAATCGCTATTTACAAGATCCTGAAGAAGGTTATTACATCAAGTCGCCAAAGTCTTTTTTAGGCGCTAGCGGCTTAATGCCACAGCAAATTGATTTATTCGAAGATATTGTTGCTTGCATGATGAGCCACATAAAAAGCACGACGGAACAAGAACTAGGCCGTGAAGTAACCCAAACTGTTATTGGTCGTCCGATCAATTTCCAAGGTCTTCGCGGCGAGAAAAGCAATGTTCAAGCGATTAATATTTTAACCAATGCGGCAAAACGCGCTGGTTTTAAAGACGTTGAATTTCAGTTTGAACCCGTTGCGGCAGGTTTTGAGTTTGAAGCAACCTTGCAGAAAGAAACGCGCGTATTGGTGGTTGATATTGGCGGGGGTACTACCGACATTTCAATGTTGTTAATGGGCCCAGAGTTGGCGACATCATTGGTACGTGATAACCATTTATTGGGTCACAGTGGTCAACGTATTGGCGGTAACGATCTTGATATACAACTAACCATGCGTGGCTTAATGCCAACATTGGGCGCAAAAACATTGTCACAATCAGGTAAACCAATACCTTCTAGCTTTTTTTGGCAGGCTGCATCCATTAATAATATTAGTGATCAAACTGACTTTTATAGCGCGAAGAACTCACGTGACATTCAGCAATTAATACGTGATGTGGCAGAGCCGGAACTCGTTAGTCGCTTGTTAAAAGTGCAACGTGAAAAGTTAAGTTATCAATTAGTGAATAGTGCTGAACGCGCTAAAATAGGCCTAACCGATGCTGATAATCATTGCGTAGATCTCAGCTACCTGCAACCAGGACTGACTACCCAAGTGACACTTGAAACGTTGCGCTTAGCCAACACCCGTCATTTGAACAGCATTGCGCAATTAATAGATTCAACAATCAAGCAAGCGGGTACCAAGCCCGATGTGATATTTGTCACCGGTGGCAGTGCAAAATCACCGGTATTACAGCAGTTTTTACGCCAACATTTTACAGATACCGAAATTGTTACTGGCGATCACTTCGGCAGTGTTACCGCAGGATTAGCGCGCTGGGCAAAACGTATTTTTGCGTAAGCCTTTAACGTGACACCAGCTGCTTTATTTAGCTTAATGCGGCCGTATGCAGTAAATTCATTAATTGTTTTATTCGATACATTAGCCAGCAAAACATGCCGCCTGTTAAGCTAAACAGCGTTAAATTAAGGCTTTGAGCGCTGCTTATTAATAGCGTGTTTTGCGGGTTTATTTGCAGCGTCGCCATGTCGAGCGCGACAGCAAGCCCCAACAGAATCAGCATCGCAACAGATAAATGACAAACAAGACGCAATAAACTCCTTAGCTTGTTGGCTGGCAGTTTTGCGTCGTTATTGCGGATGAACTTTTCCACCACCGGACAGCGCTTTTTTGATCGCCGTTGAACCTTTTCTTGTTGTCCGTCGAAAATAGCTAATTCAATCAGATTATTCATATTGACCGTCCTTTAAGCAACGGTCTTCGACGTGATTACACGCCACGACATGTGACGCCGCTATATTTATTTGTTGACTTAACATAAACCATCCTTAGTTTATCCCAATACGTTTTAACTCGTTAAATAAGCATGACCCAAAGCATTTTCCTTTGCAAACCTAAAAGATATATCTATCGTTTATTTAACTTGCTTAACACCGCTATGCCACGTATTCAATATGTTTAAATCATCGTCTAACGCGACAATGTCTGCGATTGCACCGCGGAGGAAATGACCACGTTTATCTGCCAAACCCATATGCTGCGCTGGATATAAGCTCGCCATATTCAGCGCTATATTTAGTGGCTGCTTAAGGTGCTCTACGGTATTTTTGACCGCACTAGCCATGTCTAAGGCAGAGCCTGCTAACTCTCCGGTAGTCGCATTTAATTTGTCGCCATGGCGAATAATTTCGCGATCAAAAAATGAAAAACGTTCAATATCAGTGCCGACAACGGGCATGGCATCGGTCACTA
>JABSRV010000292.1 GCA_013214905.1 Psychrobium sp.
TATCTCGACAAAGTGTGCAAGCGAAAACTGCCGCTGGAAAAGGCTTTACTTCAAGCAACAGTAAGTTTAGACAAACTCGGTCTAAATCTTCCTATTCAAATAACTCAAGCTTTAGAAACAGCCGCAATTCAACCTCGCGCGGCGTACGTCGCGGCAAATAACAGGATTGATATTCATGGAACAATTACAACAATTATTTAGTCAACAACCAAATTTAATCGGTATTTTACTTATCGATTTAACCATCGCTATTATTTTACTATGCGCCATGCGTTTTATTTCTGGTTTATGGGCGGGCGTTAATACGACCACCGAACTCGCTGAAAAAGACAACTTTGCCTTTGGTATCTCACTGGCCGGTAGTTTATTAGCGCTGGCTATTGTGATGACAGGCGCTATCACCGGCGAAGCTGGCACAACCTTACTTGAAGAAGCCGTTGGCATGTCTATTTACGGTGTTGTCGGGCTAGTGTTAATTAAGCTTGGTCGTATCGCCCACGATAAATGGGCATTATCAGGCCTAGACAAGGTGCATGAAATCAAAGAAGGCAATGTTAGCGTCGCTATCATTGATGCAGCTGCCCTTATTGCAACCGCATTAATCATTCGCGCCACCCTGCTTTGGGCACATGATTTTGACTTTAATACACTGATCGCCATTTTAAGTGGTTTTGTTATTTCGCAAACGTTGCTGGTGATGGTGACTCGATTACGTGAAGCGTCATATCGTAAAGGTAATCAGGGCGCAAAATTTCAAGATGCTATTAAGGGCGGTCAAATCGCCTTGGCTATTCGCCACGCAGGTTTCTTGATTGCCATTGGTTTCTCGCTAACCGCCGCCAGTAACTTCCTAATTTATGAGCCAACGGCTTACATTGAAAACGCGCTAGGCTGGTTAATTTTTGGCATCGTGATGGTATCACTGTTATACGTATTAGTGCCTTTGGTTAAACGCATTGTATTGTCTAACATCAACCTTACCGAAGAGGTTGATCATCAACAAAATATTGGTGTCGCTGCGTTAGAATTTGTTATCAGCATTGCCGTCGCATTGATCTTAATGGCCTTAATGTCTTAAGTCTCGTCCTTATCCTTAGAACAGTGCACCGACTTAATCGCGGTGCACTCTCTGTCTTATTGAAATGCCTGCCTTATGGAAATTGTCCCCTTTGAAAACTGCCCCATCCTCAAATAAACGTCTTTTCGATGATTTTTTATTGATCACCATCATGGCAGTGTTGGCTGGTTGTGGTCTGATCTACGAATACCTATTGTCACATTACGCGGGACGCGTTATTGGCGCTGTTGAGTCGGCAATTTATACAATGATCGGCATCATGATTGTGGCGATGGGCGCAGGCTCCTTTTTGGCTCGTCATATCAAATGCGCTTTTACTGGTTTTGCATGGCTGGAAATGATCATTGCCTTAATTGGCTGTAGCGCCATTGTGCTTATTTCAGGGGCGATAGCATTAGTGCAGGTCTTTCCACAGATTATTGCCAATACCTTTAGCTTGCCACCGGACGTATTACCCCAAGGTGGCTTTATAAAGACCCTGCATGTCATTACCCATTACAGCCCTTATGCCGTGGGCGCCTTGTTAGGTTTGTTTATTGGCATGGAGATCCCGCTGATAGCGCGAATTAGAGAACATGTGCATCAACAGCATTTAAAACATAATGCAGGTACAATTTATGGCGCAGATTACATAGGCGCAGGTATTGGCGCGGCAATTTGGATAACGGTGATGTTGTCCCTTGAGATTAATCTTAGTGCCAGTATTACCGCCAGCGTTAACATTATCGCTGGCCTTATTTTTTGGCTACGTTATCGCCAACACATCAAATATAGAAATATACTATTGCTGGCTCATATCGCGGTCAGTATTATTATCGTGATTATTTTTAATTTTGGCGGTCAATGGTCACAAAAATTAAACAATGTTTTGTATTTAGACAAGGTCATTTATCAGCAGCAAACTCGTTATGCACAAATAGTGCTGACCGAGCGAAATTTACCCGGTCGAACACAGCCTGCTATCAGTCTATATTTAAATGGACGATTGCAATTTAACGCCAATGACGAAATTATCTACCATAAGTTTTTGGTTTACCCTGCCATGGCAAGCTCTGCACGCCATGACAACATATTAATCATTGGCGGCGGCGATGGTTTGGCACTGCGCGAAGTTCTCAAGTGGCAACCAAAACAGGTTGACCTAATGGATTTAGATCAGGAAATGGTTGACCTATTTAAACAGCCTCATCAATATTTAGATCGCCAAGTTAGCGATAACATCTTGCGTTTAAATGAAAACTCTTTGCTAGACAGCCGTCTAAACATCATTCACGCTGATGCATACAACGGTGTTGACGAACTAATAAGGCAGAACAAGCACTACGATACCGTTATTATTGATTTACCTGATCCTTCTCACCCGGATCTCAATAAGTTATATAGCCGCACATTTTATTTAAAAATAAAGCAGATATTGTCCAACGACGGTATTCTAGTGGTGCAATCAACATCGCCGTATCACGCAAAAACAGCGTTCATTAGCATTGCTAATACCATCAAGGCAGCCAATTACGCACAAGTTGAGCAATATCATCAAAATGTACCGAGCTTTGGTGAATGGGGTTGGACCATTGCTAGTTTAAACGGCCGCTCTCCCCGCCAGCGATTGGCGGCGCAGCCAACGCTCGCGCCATTTGAAACTTGGTTAACCCCAGGGCTCATTCAGGGCAGTTTTGAGTTTTCAAACGACTTTTATCTACTGAGTGAAAAAATTAAGGTCAATGAGCTTGGCAGTTTCACTCTTTATCGTTACCATCAGCATGCGTGGGAGGGCCAACAGGGATTAAACAACAGTTGGTATCAATCCGATTAATCGATTATTTTTAAATGAAAGTTTGACATATTATGTCAAACGCTCTACATTCATTACTCAAGACATATTATGTCAAATAAGGAAATGTTATGAATATACACCATATTGCAAATCATCTGAATGAACTCGCTAACGAAAGTCATACGGGGTTTAACTTTGACTGTTTACCCATCGCTGGTGATGTAGATGTATTGCAAGTGACCATTGCAGGCCGTGAAGAAATTCCAATTTTTGTCTCTGTAACCGATGATCAAGTTTTATGCATCGCATATCTTTGGGGCGAAGATGAAGTAAAGCAAGAGTCTCGCAGTGAAATGCTTGAAGCAATGGTAGAAATGAATATTCCAATGCCGTTATCGTCATTTTCAAAAATTGATAATAAATATGTCATCTTTGGCGCCTTATCGGTGACCTCGTCACTTGGCGATGTAGAGCATGAATTAGCCGTACTAAGTGATAATTCACTTGAAGTGATCAACGAAATGGCCGATTACCTAATTTAATACCACCTAGCAACATGATGGAGAAAAAGACATGAGTATATTTAAAAAGATTATTACTGCCCTTCGTGGCGGCGCAAGTGAAGCAGGTGAAGCAATTGTTGACGCGAATGCAACACGTATATTTGCCCAAGAGATCCGTGATGCGGAAAATCACTTAACCAAAGCAAAACGTGATTTAACCGACATTATGGCTAAGCAAATGCAGGCACAGCGCGAATTAGAACGCATGACACGCAGCATTACCGAGCACGAAGGTTATGCAACCGCTGCGCTTAATAAAGGCAACGAAGGGTTAGCATTAGAAGTGGCTGAGAAAATTGCCACACTAGAAAGCGATCGTCACGAACAGCAAACCGCATTCGACAGCTATCAAAAGAGTGCGCTTCGATTAAAAGATTTGGTTAAAGGCACCGAGCGTCAATTAGCCGATTACCAGCGTCAACTTAGCATGGTGAAAACCACCGAAAGTGTGCAAAAAGCAACCGCCGCTATCACTAGTAACTTTAGTAATAGCAATTCAAAGTTGTTGGGTGCAAAGCAATCGTTAGAGCGTATTAAAGCGAAGCAACAAGACTTTGATGATCGCATGCAAGCCGCTGACGATTTGGCTTATGAAGATAGCGACCAATCACTTAAAGACAAATTAGCGCAAGCTGGCATCGGTGAGCAAAAAACCAATGCGTCTTCAGTATTGGATCGTCAAAAAGCGAAACA
>JABSRV010000293.1 GCA_013214905.1 Psychrobium sp.
TGCCAGTGGCATAAGGAAGTCAGCTAAAGCAGTGATGTAGGTACTCAGGTTTTGTCTGGAACTGAAAACCTGCACTGAAATTCCAATGATTTTGGGTATATTGTTCCAATTTTTGATATAGAACTTTGATATAGAACAATGACTGAATTTTTGATCTGCGGCGCTTTCTGCTAAAATCAGCGCCGTTTCATCACTCCATATTGAGTGGTGGTGTCTACAGCACTGGATTTACGCTCCAGCTAGTTCAATGGGAAAGTAAGATATGAGTAATACCACCGTTTGTGCCTTGTACAAATTTGTTCGTCTAGAAAATTTTGAAAGCATTCGTCAGCCATTATTAGATTTGATGGAAAAAAATGAAGTGCGCGGCACGCTATTATTGGCCCTTGAAGGCATTAATGGCACTATTGCTGGTTCACAGCAGGGCATTGATAACGTATTGGGTTTCTTGCGCAGTGATTCACGTTTGGCCGAGCTATCATTCAAAAACTCTTACCTAGATAACAATCCGTTCCAACGCACCAAGGTTAAACTTAAGAAAGAAATTGTCACCATGGGTGTTGAGGGCATTGATCCTAACCATGTGGTAGGTACTTACGTTAAGCCACAAGATTGGAACGCCCTTATTTCTGATCCCGACGTGATTTTGGTTGATACGCGTAACGACTACGAAGTAGAAATTGGTACTTTTAAAGGCGCATTAAATCCTGATACGCAAACATTTCGTGAATTTCCGCAATATGTAAAAGACAATCTAGACAATACCAAACACAAGAAAGTAGCCATGTATTGCACCGGTGGTATTCGTTGCGAAAAATCGACAGCCTATTTAAAAGAGCAAGGTTTTGATGAGGTTTATCATCTTGAAGGCGGCATCTTAAAATATTTGGAAGAAGTGCCAAAAGAAGAGTCTTTATGGGAAGGCGAGTGTTTTGTGTTTGATGGCCGCGTGGCGGTTAACCACGATTTAGAACAAGGGCAGTATGATCAATGTTTCGCCTGTCGTTTTCCGTTGACCGAACAAGAAATGCAAAGTGAGCATTATGTTAAAGGCGTTAGTTGTCATCGCTGTTATGATCAAGTCACCGACGAGCAACGCGCACGTTTCGCTGAACGCGAACGTCAAATTCAGTTAGCAGAGCAGCGTGGTGAAAGTCACATTGGTGGGGACGTTAAGCACCTTATCGTTGATCGCCGAGAGCAAAAGAATGCGAAAAAGAATTTAGCCAAGGCTGCTAATAAGTAGTCATCAATCGATCTTGTTAAAGCCCACGCAATCATAGGTTGCTGCGGGCTTTTTATTGATTTTATAAGTAATGATTATTACTGAAATATAATATTTATATAATATATTAATATTACGACTTGTTTAGCATGGTATATCTTGTTGTTTTAATTTATATTGCTCATGATAAATAGCGTGTTTTTTTTGATGTTGGAGAGTCATACAGTGCAAAATGTCTTACGGATATTTCTATTGCTAAGTGCGTTGCTCGGCGCTGTATTGTTGCCTGCAAATAACGCGTACTCGATGCCAAGCAGTGAGGAACTGCAACGACAGCTGCAGAACATTGAGAAGCTTGAAGATAACAATATCGCTTTAAACAAGTTATTGGCTATTAGCAAAGATCCTGATTTGTCGCCAATACAGCGAATTAGTGTGCTAAGCACCATGGCGAGGCGCCATCATAAGGCTAGCGATATTAGCCGTGCGATAGTGATACTTGAACAAGCATTAGACATAGCTGTTGAACATCAATTATTAGAAGAACAAGCCAAAACCTTTAAAATGATAGGCGTGATGTATTATTATAAAGGCATTCCCAAGCAAGCGATAAAGTTCTATGGCAAGGCACTACAATATTATCAAACACAAAATGTTCCACTATTAATCGCTAATCTGCATAATAATATCGGCTTGGTACACGCCGCAATGGCCAATGGTATCGCCGCATTAAAGAGTTATAAAGCAGCAGAAGTGTTGTATTTTCAAAGTGGCACCGAGAAAGATCAAATTGATATAAGGTTTAATATTGCAGGATTATATAATCGAATGCGCCGTTATGACTTAGCCATCAATATGTTTTTAAAAGTTATTGCTGTCAGAATTAAGATTGACGATCGAGAAGGTCTTGCGCTAGTTTATGGCGATATAGGCATCGCTTACGTTAATGCTAAAAAATATAACCAAGCAAAATTTTATTATGAAAAGTCTCTTGTTTTTCATCAAGCTCAAGACAATAAATATCAGATTTCGGCACAGTTTAGTAATTTGTCAACAGTTTATCATTTGTTAGACAAACCGCACCAAAGTATCAAATACGCGAAAAAATGTATCGATTATTCATTGGTTAGCGATAACCAATACGCACATGTTGAGTGTTTACATACTCTGGGTAAATCGCAATTTCAACTCAATAATTTCTCCTCAGCCAAAGAAAACATTGAAATGTCGAGCCGTATCGCCATTGAGACCAATTACATTCCGGCAATTATCGATAACTGGAACTTTTTGGCGCTTATTCTAGCGGCTGAAAATAATACAAAAGATGCGGTGACGATTAATAAAAAATTTCTAATGGCATTGGAGCAACAAAAAAATAGTGAGCTGCAAGAAACGATTGGTAAATATCAAGCCTTGTTAGAATCAGAGCATTTAGAAGAGAAAGTTAGAAGCTTAACTAAGGCGCAGATCTTACGTCAACTGAAGATAGAAAAAGAGAATCAACAGCAATACTTTTTAATGTTCGGCATTGCGCTAGTCATCTTATTTAGCTTTTTGTATTATCGACGTAATGTTGAACGCCGATTGAAACTCAATTTGTCTAAAGAAGTGAAACAACGAACACAAGAACTAGAAATATTATTGCAAGACTTACAACGTGCAACAGACATTAAAAGCCAATTCTTGGCGAATATGAGCCACGAAATCCGAACACCTCTGACCGCTGTGATAGGGCAAGTTGAAGCCATTATCGCGGGTGACATTGATCCGAAAGACATTAAGCAAGAAGTGCAAATCATTCACAATAATAGTAATCATTTACTGAACTTAGTGAATGATATTCTAGATTTGAGCCGAATTGAAGCCAACAAAATGGCGTTGGACGTCAAAAGTCATGATCTGCACGATGTATTAGATGTATTACGTGATTTATTCTCGGGGCAAGCGCAAGCGAAAGGACTGAACTTTTCGATTGTCGAGCAACTGCCAACACCATTTTTAATGAGTATTGACCGCATGAGGTTGCAGCAAATACTAATCAATTTATGCTCTAATGCGATTAAATTCACTCATTTAGGTTTCGTTAAATTAGTGATTAAAGTCGATGGCGGAAAACTTAACTTTTGTGTTGTAGATTCTGGTATTGGCTTAAACGACAAGCATCTTAAAGACGTATTTAATAGTTTTTCCCAGGGCGATAGCTCGATTAGTCGCCGGTTTGGCGGTTCAGGTTTAGGGTTGAGTTTGTCACAAGAATTAGCATCGATGATGGATGGCGAAATTACGGTGAATAGTCAAATAGACAACGGCAGTACGTTCACGTTATCTATCCCGTGTTTAAGCAGTGAGTTTGGTCGAGGTCAGCCTACGGTGCAAACTAACAACACTAAATTTGAAGTGCCTGATGTTAAACTGAGCGGTTTAGTCTTGTTGGCAGATGATCATCAGGATAATCGACGTTTTATAGCTAGGCTATTGAGAGTGCTAGGTTTAAATGTTGTCTGTGCGGAAAACGGGCTGCAAGCGATACGCTTATGTGAAGCAAATAGTCCTGATCTGATTCTACTTGATATTCAAATGCCTGAAATGGACGGTATTGAAACGTTAAAAACGTTGCGAGATAAAGGTATAACACAGCCAATTATTGCCTTAACGGCTAATGTAATGTCTCATGAAGTTGAGCACTACCTTAGCGTTGGCTTTGATAATTATTTAAGTAAACCTATTGCGAGAGAGCAGTTCATTGAGACGATATCTCATTATATGAAACATAATAAGGTAGTCGATGATAAGCAAGCTAACGAACCTGTGCCGTTTGATATATCAGACCTTGCTGAAGACTTTCGACGCAGTTTATACATTGAAAAATTACATATTACTAC
>JABSRV010000294.1 GCA_013214905.1 Psychrobium sp.
ACGATGTACCCCACATGCCAACTTTACCGTTGTTATTCTTAATATTTTTAACTAACCAGTCGATCGTGTCGTACGTATCGGTAGCGTCATCAACTGCCTTTCTGCCACGTTTATGCGCGTCTTGTGGACGCATATTAATGTAGGTGCCTTGAGACATGAACTTACCGCGCACATCCTGAAAAACAAAGATAAAACCATCTTTTTCAAACTGAGCGTCTGGCCCCAAACGGGTTTTATATTTGTCACTGCCATAAGGTGCCACACGATAAGGTGTGCGCTGCATTAACATTGGATAGCTTTTTTTAGTATCTGTTGGCACATAAACCGCTGTAAATAAGGTGATGCCATCACGCATTGGAATTTGGTATTCAAATTTTGCGTAGTTAGCGCGAATATAATCCGCCCGTTCGTTACCTTTTTTATCTTTCGCTATTACCACGCCATTGATACCAACAAGGCACACTATCAGCAATAGAGCGAGTTTCTTAAAACCCATGAGTCATCCTTTTTATTGTAGTTTTTAATTTTTAGTTTTAGGTTACAGCAATGCCAATATCGCTTCAGCGCTTGAGTCGCTAAAGGTTTTTGGTGCGTCGATCTGTAAATGAATCACCTTGCCATTATCAACAATCATCGCGTAACGTTTAGCGCGTAAACCGCCAAAACTGCCGCTGTCATTAACCAAACCTAATGCGCTGCTGTAACTTGCGTCACCATCAGCCAACATCATAATCTCGCGGGCTTGTTGCTGCTCGCCCCACGCGCCCATGACAAAGGCATCGTTAACCGACAAACAAATAATGTGCTCGACACCCTTTGCTTTTATTTGCGTGGCAAGGCGCACGAAACCAGGTAAGTGCTTGTTCGAGCAAGTGGGAGTAAAAGCACCAGGCAAGGCAAAAATTACAACTTTTTTATCGCGAAATAAATCGGCAACATCGTGGCTAACACTGCTGCCTTCGACAAGTTGTTGTAACTTACCCGCGGGCATTTGATCATTAATGGCAATCATTTAGGTGACTCCGAATTAAAGGGAATAGCAATTATTTCGCTCATAATACAGCATCAGCCTAAGGGCGTGCACAATACTTGTGCACTGTACATATTAAGTTACATAAATTGAAAGTAATCGCATATACCCGAGCTCTTAAATTATATTTTCAGGTGGCACAGGTATAAAAGCCTTGTATCTATGGCTCAGAGCTTTATCATCAAAACCAAAATGACCACAAAGATAATAAATAATGAGCAAAAAACATTACGTGATTTGGAAAGGCGCTAACACAGGCGTTTTTGACAATTGGTCACAAGTAAAATCGTTAATTGACGGGCGCAGTGACGCGCAATACATGGGTTTTGAATCAAAAGAATTAGCCGAAGCTGCTTTCAGAGAAAGTTATACCCGCGCGTTGATGCAGCGCTCCTTACAAAAAAGTGGTGGCAGTGCGGCTCAATCGTCAACCTCAAAAGCATCTGGCTCTACGGCAAAGAAAACTGCAGCGAAGAAAACATCCGCCAGTAATAGTCGCAACGTTATTCACCAAGACATCAATATTTATTGCGATGGAGCTTGCTCGCCAAATCCTGGCAAGGCTGGCACAGGATTAGCAATTTATGAAAAAGATAAGGTCGTTAAATTAGCCTATGGTTTATATGACGCCAATGGCACCAACAACTCTGCCGAGTTATTGGGTATTTTAGAAGCATTGAAAATCGCTAATACTTATGTCGGTAAAAACTTGTCTATTCAAATTTTGTCCGACTCAAAATACTCTATTGATTGCATCACCAAGTGGGCAACGGGTTGGAAAAACAAAGGCTGGACCCGTGGTAAAAATGAAGAAATTAAAAACCTCGCCATTATCCAGCAAAGTTATGAGTTATATCAGAAAATCAAGAGTGACATCACCATTAACCATGTTAAAGGTCACGCTAACATTGAAGGTAATGAGCTAGCCGATCGCATGGCCGTGCTTGCGCGCAGTAACAAAGAAATGAGCATAGCAAACTATCAAGGTGGCATTGACGTCGCGGCTATTTTAGCGATGACATCAGGCTAACCATCAACAGCCAAGCTTTTCTTTGGCCTTGTTATGCAAGGCCAAATATTATGCAAGGAAAAAGTTATCACTGATTTTCCGTCATCTTTAATTCAGAAAATCGCTCAATCAATTGTTGATATAACGGTGCATTAGTTGCCATTAAATAATGTGTTGCCTGCTGATGACTAAGCTCCACCATAGCGCCCGCGTTAATCAGTAACGATGTAATGTGCATTATATTGCTATTACTTAGCTCACCAGACGTTAACACATAATCAAGCGCGTCTGAGCCATATACCTTCTGAGCAATCGAAACACCATTGTGAATAAGATACTCGGTCATTCTAATCGCTTGGTTATTGACACAATCAACTAATCCGTTTTGCCCATCCAAGTTACGTTGATGTAAATCTAGTCCTAATACCACCAACTGTTTTAACAACGTGATATTGTCCGTTACACTAAGCAACCCTACGGTATAGGTTGGAAACACAGCGCCATGACTAATTAACTCTTTAATAACCTCAATGCCGTTACCTAAATATAAAGCCAAAAACATCAGATGTGCATCTTCCATCCGCTGTACCGAAGAATCAGCATCGAGGTATCTGCTGCGAATATCTTTTAACTCCTGAAATGCTGCGACAATTTTAGACCACTTATCAGCCCCATTATACTTTCCGATCTCATTGAATAATTGGTAATAGCGCTTTCTGTCAGCCTCTGACAAGTTCTTAACATATTGTTGCCTATATCGCTGCGACTGCTTACTAAGCGTCCTTATTCGTTCGTCCATATAGATATCAGCGGCGAGCTTAGTAACCCAATCCCTGTTAATCGCCAATTTGGCTAAGATATTTTTCGCAGATCCTTGCTCAAGTTTGGTTTGTACTAATAACTGGTTTGCCTTTATCAAACGATGCTCTAGTGGGTCACTATCTTTTAACGCGTTTTCGCTTAACTGCGCGGAAAATAATTGGCTTACTCGCTCTTTAGCCTTATCAATAAAACAGCGAACGACTTGCTCACTGTGCGTCGAAGTGGTGACACTGGTGTCAAATAGTGTATTCATGAATTGTATGGTTGCGTTTGATACGTCTTGTTGCAACTCTGGTGATGCTTGATAAGGGTGTTGACGCTTCAATTGTGTTTCATATTGATTGAATAGTGCTGGCTTTAACCATGACTTAAGGTTTGAATATGTATTCGCATTGTGCGCTATCACGTCATATTGCATCAATACAACAAACATGCGCTCAATGGTTTCATAATCAGCTTTTACATCTACTAGACTTAACTTATCCAAGGTGTTTTTTGAAAAAGCATCCGGCACTGGCGGACTGCCTTGCGATAACCAATAGCTAAACGCTTCAAGCTGTCGATGTGCCAATGCGATAGTGACCAATAATGCTTTGATCATTTCGACAAAGTCTTTCTTCATTAAATAGCGATTGAAAAGTACGGATTGAGAACGACCAAACGTGCGCTATTGCTTAATAACATTAGCAAATAGAGAATTATTTTCGCCCTGCAGCTCTCTAATATCTCGTCCTTTTTGTAGGCCTATTCCCGTTGAAACAGCCATCAAATCATACTTGTCAGAACGATAGCCTTGATCTTTCAGCGCGATAAACATTGTTTTAATCTGCTCTGCTTTAAGCTGTTGCCATTCTGGCGTTGCTAGCGCGGGATCAAAAAACTCATCACATAAGCCAGTGTTTTCTTCACTACCGAGCCCGTTACTTGTTTGACTGTTCTCACTGGTTTGTGTATCGGCAAAGTTCGATATTTCTTCAATAGAAAGCGACGCAGCGCTATCGTGCTCCCCCGTAAAAAGGTAAGCATAACTCGCCATGCTTAGTAGCGCGGCGGTTATTAATAATTGATAACGTGTCTTCATGCTTGTTAGATCCCTGTCCTACATAATGCCAGTGACGTTTGTTTAGCTTAATCGTAGTTTATAATCATGATGGCGCATCCTTCGATTAATTCCCCCAAACATATCAGCTAT
>JABSRV010000295.1 GCA_013214905.1 Psychrobium sp.
TACCAAGTGCACCAAGACCGATTAGTAGTGCAACAGCGATAGCCGTAAATGCTAAAATTGTTTCCATGAGTTTCTCCAGATAGTTTTAAAAATTTAAAGTTATAAAATTTGTTTTATTTGCCAATTTTTGTTTCACGTCATGTAGCCGCTAGTCCAATGATTGACAAATTATTAATGATCTTCGTGTGCCATGCTTAAATATACGATGGTTAACATCATAAAGATAAAGGCTTGAAGAACTACAACCATGATATGGAACACTGCCCATACAAAGTGCAGCGGTAATTGACCCACACCTATTAGTGCGATCAACATAAAGATCATTTCACCAGCGTACATGTTTCCGAATAATCGTAAGCCGAGTGAAACAGGCTTAGCAATTAAGCTAACCAATTCCATCACAAGATTCACTGGGATAAATGCCCAATGATTAAAAGGTTGCATGGTTAATTCTTTTACGAATCCGCCAATACCTTTGATCTTGATGCTATAGAAAATCATTAAGAAAAAGACACTAAATGACATTCCTAATGCAATATTAGGATCTGTTGTTGGTACCACACGCAAATAGACTTCTTGTCCCGCAACTAAATTAGCAGCCTGAGGCAACCAATCTACTGGGATCAAATCCATTGTATTCATCAGGATAATCCAAACGAATATAGTCAATGCAAGAGGAGCTATAACCGGGCTTTTACCATGGAAGGTATCTTTTACTGTTTTATCAACGAATTCAACAATGATTTCGATGAAACACTGTAACTTACCAGGTACGCCAGACGTCGCCTTACGAGCAACACTCCAGAATAACAAGATAAATACCAAACCTAATCCAACAGAAATAAGTAGTGAATCGGCATTTACGTTCCAAAACCAGTGCTCGCCAAACGAGACATTCCAGTTTTGAAGGTGATGACCGATATAACTACCAGGAGTGAGGGCTTCACCGTGTTCTGATGCAGACATCTTTTATCCCACTTTTTTGGATTTAAAAATTAATGGTGATAACCAATGGAGAAATATAGCCATTACGTAAGTAACAAATAATGGTAAATATATTACGTCCAAAAACTTAAACACCACCCAAAACAGCACTATCACTAAAATAAGCTTGAGTGCTTCGCCGCGAAAAAAGTCTGTGACAACTTCTTTTGCAGCGCTCGCTCCGGCATTGCGAAAAGCTAAGGTAGCAAAGACAAAATTAGGAAAAACACCAATTACACAGCCACAAAGTGCCGAATAACCCGATTTAGTCCCCATTGTGATCAAAAAAACAAAGGAAGTTAGCAGCACAGCTACTGTTTGCATAAGGATCAGCTTATATGCCGCTGAACGCCCATGACGAGCTAGTTTGTTAACCAATTTGTTTACTCCGCAACCTGCTCATTTTAGTGTCGAATAATACGTAAGTATTATCCGGTAAATCGCGCCGAAAAAAGCTTGCGGAAGTATACGTTTTTTAGCCAATATTGCAACTCAAACGGCATAATATGTCGCATAAGCACTAATTTTCAGACTTAGCTCATTAAAAACACCATATCTTGTGTTAGCAGTAGCTGGAATACGTATCGCTGGCTGTTCTAAAAGGGATTTTGTGTGTATTTCGTACGGCTATTTGGGACTTAATTGAGTGAGTAACGCGAGACATGAGATCCCGCATAAAAAGACCAGCGGGATGACGTGGGGTCGTACCAGCGGGACGACGTGGGGATCTAACTGGGGATTTATTTCAACTGTAAGTGAGCTAAAACACCGTCTAATTCGTCTAATGATGAATATGAAATCACCATTTTACCTTTGCCTTTGCCGTTATCACTAAGCGAGACTTTCATACCAAGGTGCTCACTTATGCGCTGTTGTAAGTTAGTGATATTTGGATCAATAGCTTTTTCTTTTTTCTCTGGCTCGCCTTTAAGCGCTTTTTGCACCAGACGTTCGGTTTCGCGAACGGTCAAGCTCTTGTCAGCGACAATGCGAGCCTTTTCGCTTTGCATATCACCCGTCAAGCCTAATAAGGCACGAGCATGCCCCATATCAATGTCACCGCGCTCTAATAACAACTTAACATCTTCGTTAAGGGTATTTAAACGTAATAAATTACTGACAGTAGCGCGTGATTTACCCACTTCGTCGGCAACTTGTTGATGGGTGAGCTCGAACTCGTTGATTAGACGGTCTAAGGCAACGGCTTCTTCCATCGCATTAAGGTCTTCACGCTGAATATTTTCAATCAGTGCGATGGCAACGGTAGCTCGATTGTCGACGTCTTTAACCAAACAAGGTACATCACTCAGTTTAGCTAATTGCGCGGCTCGCCAGCGACGCTCACCAGCAATAATTTCAAAACGCTTTTTGCTTGGCTCAAGGCTGTTGCCAGAGTCTTCACTTTCGATTTGACGCACGATAATCGGCTGAATAATACCCTGTGCTCGAATCGAACTGGCTAAATCGTCCAGTGCGTCGGGTGACATGTCTTTACGTGGCTGAAATTGACCACGTTGCAGAAACTCGACAGGAATATGGCGAAACTCACCTTCTTCAGCAACTTTTAGCACTGGACCGTTGTTGGTATCGATAACAACTTGTTTATTTCGTGCCGTGGTGCTGGTGCTTAGCAATGCCTCAAGGCCTTTGCCCAAACCGCGTTTTTTAAGTGACATCTTTATTTGACTCTTATTTGGTAAATGCCCGCAATAAAAAGCGCGGGAAGACTGGCAATATTGTTAACTAGCCAATGGCTTATCTGCTTGTTCTTGCTCTTCGCGACGTAACATTTCACCCGCCAATGCCAAATAAGCTTTAGCACCGGTGGATGACTTATCGTAATACATCGCTGGTGCGCCGAAACTAGGCGCTTCAGCCAAACGCACATTACGTGGGATCACCGTGCGATAGACCTTTTCACCAAAATGTAATTTAAGCTGATCGGACACATCATTGGCCAAACGATTTCGAGGATCGTACATCGTGCGCAAAATACCTTCAATCACCAAATCAGGATTAACGATAGACGCTAATTTACTAATGGTATCAACCAAGGCGGTCAATCCTTCTAGCGCGTAATACTCACACTGCATTGGCACTAACACACTGTCTGCCGCTGACATGGCATTGACGGTTAAGAGATTAAGCGCAGGAGGGCAATCAATAAAAATGTAATCGTAGTTATCTAATATCGGTTTTAGGCTGTTTTTAAGACGCATTTCACGGGCAAAAAACTCAATCAGTTTAATTTCTGCCGCGGTTACATCGGCATTAGCAGCGATAAGATCATAATGGCCACTGGTATTTTTAACAATGACTTCTTCGACCGGCATTTCGTCAACGAGCAAGTCGTACACTGTATGCGGTACTTCATATTTATCGACACCACTGCCCATGGTCGCATTGCCTTGAGGATCGAGATCTATTAACAATACTCGGCGCTTGGTTGCCGCTAACGAAGCCGCTAAATTGACCGCAGTGGTCGTTTTACCAACGCCACCTTTTTGATTCGCTACTGCAATAACTCTAGCCACGATCTATTCCTTTATTATTTATCTTGTTTAATCAGCACTAAATGGCGTTCGCCATCTAATTCTGGCACGTGCAGCAATTGAACTCTGTCCAATATTAAACCCACGCGTAAATTATCTATTTCATCTTGCGGTACGACACCTTTCAGTGCATAAAATTTACCATTTTCATTGGGTAGATGATGACACCAATCCAACATATCGTCCAGCGAGGCAAAAGCACGGCTGATAACGCCGTCGAATCCTTGCTCTGGGTCAAAATCTTCAACGCGAGAATGCACCGCAACGACATTTTTAATGCCTAACTCGTGAATCGCTTGGGTGATGAAGCGAATGCGCTTACCCAAACTGTCTAACAAATAGAATGTTTTATCTGGATTCAAGATAGCCAAAGGCAAACCAGGTAAACCTGGGCCGGTGCCAACATCTATAAAACGCTGCCCTTCGAGGTGTGGTGAAACAACAATGCTATCCATAATATGCTTGACCAACATATCGCTAGGCTTTCGAACAGCCGTTAGATTA
>JABSRV010000296.1 GCA_013214905.1 Psychrobium sp.
TCCAAAGGCCGTCGCAAGCGACGTTCAAAATATTTCCAGAATATTTTGTGTCGGCGGATTCGAATCACAATCACTTAGCTTTTAACTGGCTAAGGGCTCAATAAGCTCAGGCGATTCTAACCTTGACGGCTTTGCGTAGAGCGAAAGCAGAACCCTTAAGCCAGTGGCATAAGGAAGTCAGCTAAAGCAGTGATGTAGGTACTCAGGTTTAGTCAGGAACTGAAAACCTGCACTGCAATTCCAATGATTTTGGGTATAGGATGTATGCTTTTGACTATTATCAACTTTTTTACACAGCAATCAATAGCTGCTTGCGACTATCTTATCATGCTATTTAAGCGAGGATTGCAGCGTTTCAATGCCGCTGAAATTATGGTCATGTCAAAGTTAATGTTCGAAATGTACCTTTTAGATCAAAAAAATGAAAAATTAATCTATAAATCGACTGTTTATGTAAATAAATTACCAAGAACGCGCGGATACCCGGCCGATTCGTGTTATAAAGTTACCAAACATATTTGATAATATACGCAAAGGGTTAATCATGAATAGTCGTCAAGAGTTACCTAGTTGGCAGTTCCTTGTCGGGCATGCTAAGCAAATGAAGAAACAACATCTCAATACTCTGTTTGCTCGGGATCAACAACGCTTCGACAAGTTCTCCATTAAGTTACCTCATCTTTTGCTCGACTATTCGAAAAATCTAGTCACTAACGAAACCATGGCCGGGTTGGTTAAGTTGGCTCAAGACTGTGATGTAGAGCAGTGGCGCGAAAAAATGTTCAGTGGTGCTAAAATAAACCAAACCGAAAATCGCTCTGTGTTACATACCGCATTGCGAGATCGCAGTGGTAAAACCTTGCTAATAGATGGCGAAGATATTACCGCAACCATTAATCAATCATTAGATAAAATGCGGGACTTCGTACGCCAAGTGCGTCAAGGCGACTGGAAAGGTTATTCGGGCAAGCGCATTACCGATATTGTTAATATTGGGGTCGGTGGTTCAAATCTCGGTCCACAAATGGTGACCGAGGCCCTAAAACATTACAGTGACAACAGCGTTAACGTACATTACGTATCTAATGTTGACGGCGCGCACATAGCTGAAGTGCTACGTCCGCTTGATCCAGCTAGCGTATTGTTTATAGTTTCATCAAAAACCTTTACTACCACTGAAACCATCACCAATGCGACAACGGCTAAAAATTGGCTAACCTCGGCATCATTTAATAACGACGCGGTGAAACATCATTTTGTGGCGGTTACTTCTAATTTAGAAAATGCGACGGCGTTTGGCATTGACGCAGAGAATATTTTCTCAATGTGGGATTGGGTCGGCGGGCGCTTCTCATTATGGTCGGCTATTGGCTTACCAATTGCGCTGGACATGGGCTTTGATAATTTTATAGCCTTGTTAGAAGGCGCACATGAAATGGACAAACATTTTGTTGAAACACCTTTAGCAACAAATACACCGGTAATTTTAGCGCTATTAAGCTTATGGAACACCACGTTTTTGGGCGCGCAATCGCAAGCCATTTTACCTTATGATCAGACGCTGCATATGCTGGCGGCTTATCTACAGCAAGCGGAAATGGAATCAAACGGTAAGTCAGTAAGCTGGCATGGTGAAGACATTGAGTATCAAACTGTGCCATCTATTTGGGGCGGAGTAGGCATCAACGGTCAGCATGCGTTTTATCAATATTTACACCAAAGTAAAAACATTATCCCCGCTGACTTTATTGGTTCCATTGAAAGTTCTACTCCGGTTAAAGGGCATCACGAAACCTTGATGAGCAACTTCTTCGCCCAAACCGAAGCCTTGATGTGTGGCGTTGATGAAGCGCAAGTACGAGAAGATTTAAAAGCTAAAGGGCGAAGCCAAGCCTATATTGATCAGTTAGCACCGCATAAGGTGCACCAAGGCAATCGACCAACCAATACCATTTTGCTCGATCGTATTGATCCTCATAACATGGGCTGCTTAATAGCTTTATATGAAAATAAAATATTCGTGCAGGGCATTATTTTGCAAATATGCTCGTTTGACCAATGGGGCGTGGAGTTAGGTAAAGGGTTAGCCAAGAAGATTCAACTTGAATTGGCCGCGGGCGGCGAAGTTGGTCAACATGATTCATCAACCACCAATTTAATTAATTATTACAAGTCTCAGCGAACTGATTAATCAACTCTATTATTGGAACCAAGCGCCCTTTAAACAGGGCGTTTTAATTTTAATCTGTGGCAACATTAAATGTAATACCAATTCCGTTAAATTAGTGGTCAATTTATTGGTGAGGAAAAACGAATGAGAGCAAGGCATTTATTTACGTATGTAGTTATTCTACATAGAAAATAAATAACGCAGTTATCACTTGTTTTAACCATCAAGAATGAGCAATTAATTATCGGAGTTGGTATAACTATTGAGCATGACATGTAGCTGTTCATCGCGCGACACAGCATAGTTACTATTAAATCAGTGCTTGTTGCAGCACTAACATTTCACGCAATATTGCTTCTTTCTCTGGGCTAACATCGTCGAATCGGATGATTGATGCACTAGCACTCCCCTTTATCACCGTGCTAGAAAATTCCAATTTATGGCCTTTGTTATCAAACAACGTGACTTGCACATTGATATCCTTATAACATTCAAGGGGGGTATTAACCTTAATACCTCCTAGATTAATTTCATATTCACTGCAAAAATCAGGCAGGGAATTTTGTGAATAAATAATAGCCTCAATCTCTTTTGAAACAGCGACTCTGGTGCCATATCGGCGGCAGTCTGCGGCAGGCATAACAAATTCCTCAATTATTTGCGTATCTTTTAAGCTTAGTCCGCGCTTTGTGATTTGCTATATATTTTATTTTATCGTTAATATTTATATGCTTACTTGTTTTTCATTGGCATGAGTCACAGCGCTTTTGTGTAGGGCTAGCCACATGGTTTGGTTAGTGGTAAATTGTGTGGCTGCGACTGACGTTATGGTCAGTGCAAAGTTGTGAGTTTATTGCCCTGAATTTATTAATTAAACAGGCGATAACTGAATTATTTTTGTTGATAGGATTATTCCCTATGAGTGTTTTGGAACGTACGGCTAACGCATCTATTGAGAGTCTAAATAGAGTCTTTACTGTGCCCGAAGATCAAGGTTCAACGCTGAGCCAAATTGAACGTGAAATCTCACAGAACTTGGAAGGTTTTTTGCAATCACATATTGTGGCGGTAGAAAAAGACCTACAAGAAATTGAAAAGGATTTCGCCGATTCTAAAATTCCAGAGCAGCCTATCTTTGTATCTCAGCAAGCTGACTTTCTTTTAGATAAGCTAGTATCGCAATCTGTTCATACAGCGTCCCCTAGTTTTGTCGGGCACATGACCTCAGCCTTGCCTTATTTCATGCTGCCGTTGTCTAAAATAATGATTGCGCTCAATCAAAATTTGGTCAAAACCGAAACTTCAAAATCATTTACCCCGCTTGAACGCCAAGTGACCGGCATGTTACATAGACTTGTCTATGAGCGCGATGATGGCTTTTATCAGCAATATTTACACGATCAAAACTTTGCCTTAGGCGCTTTTTGCTCTGGCGGCACGGTCGCCAATATCACGGCATTGTGGGTAGCGCGCAATAAAGCTTTTGCCATTAATGACGAATTTAGTGGCGTGCACAAAGAAGGATTAACCAGTGCACTGCTGCATTACGGCTATGTAGGCGCGGCTATTTTAGTCAGTGAGCGTGGTCATTACTCGTTGCGTAAAACAGCCGATATATTGGGGCTTGGCGCGAATAATATTATTTCCATCGCCACCGATGATGACAATCGAATATCTATTACTGCGCTTGAAGAAAAATGCAAAGAGTTGGTCACTAAGAAAATAAAAATCATGGCCATTGTCGGCGTTGCTGGCACAACTGAAACCGGCAGTGTTGATCCGTTAAATGACATGGCCGACATAGCACAAGCTTATGGTTGTCACGTTCATGTGGACGGCGCGT
>JABSRV010000297.1 GCA_013214905.1 Psychrobium sp.
ACCGGGCCTATTATTGCCACCACCTTAGTGCTGGCGGCGGTGTTTATTCCCACTGCATTTATGTCGGGATTAACCGGTCAGTTTTATCGCCAATTTGCCCTAACCATCACTATTTCCACGGTGATCTCTGCACTTAATTCATTAACACTAAGCCCTGCCCTTGCCGCGTTATTATTACGTAGCAAAGACGCTCCTAAAGATAAGGTCAGCCGAATCATCGACAAAGTTTTTGGCGCTTGGTTATTTACACCTTTCAATCGTTTCTTTGACTGGAGCAGCAACGCTTACACCCGTGGCATTAAGCGCGTTATTCGCGGCGCTGGCATCGTTGTTGTACTTTATCTTGGTTTATTAGCCGTTACTGCGCAGCTATTCACAGCAACGCCAACGGGTTATGTGCCAACGCAAGACAAACAATATTTAGTGGCCTTTGCGCAGTTACCCGGCGCAGCGTCATTAGACAGAACCGACGCGGTGATCCGTGAAATGTCGCGTATTGCCTTAGAATATCCAGGGGTTGAATCGGCGGTGGCATTTCCCGGTTTAAACATTAATGGCTTTACCAATAGCCCAAGCTCGGGTGTCGTTTTTGTGACGCTTAAACCGTTTGATCAGCGCACCGAAGAACACTTAGCCGCTGGGGCCATTGCGTGGGCCCTTAATGGCAAGTTTGCATCCATTGAAGATGCCTTTATTGCCATCTTTCCGCCACCGCCAGTAAATGGCATGGGCAACATAGGGGGATTCCGTTTACAGATCCAAGACAAAAGCAACATGGGTTATCAAGCGCTATATGCCAAAACTCAAGAAGTGATAGGCAAAGCGTGGGCAGCACCAGAACTAACGGGCGCGTTTACTAGCTTTGCGGTTAATACCCCGCAAATTGATGTTGATGTTGATCGTGAAAAAGCAAAAATGCAGGGGGTGGCGATAAGCGACATTTTCTCCACCATGCAAATTTATCTTGGTTCGGTGTATGTAAATGACTTTAATAAGTTTGGTCGAAACTATCAGGTAAACGTGCAATCACAAGATAGTTTCCGTCAAGAGCCAGAGCAAATTGGACAACTTAAAGTACGCAACAGCAATGGCGATATGATCCCATTAGGATCCTTTATCAACATTACCCATGCTGCGGGTCCAGACCGAGTCATGCACTACAACGGTTTTATCACCGCTGAGGTCAATGCATCACCGGCACCGGGTTACAGTTCGGGTCAAGCACAAGCTGCAATGGAAAAAATACTCGCTGAGACGCTACCTAGTGGCATGAGTTACGAGTGGACAGAGCTAACCTATCAACAAGAGTTGGCTGGTGATACAGCAATGTATATCTTTCCATTAGTGGTGTTATTGGTCTTCTTAGTGCTAGCGGCGCAATACGAAAGTTTGAGCCTGCCACTGGCGATTATTTTGATTGTGCCAATGACCCTGCTCTCGGCGATTACTGGGGTCATCATCTATGGTGGTGACAACAACATCTTCACTCAAATAGGCTTAATAGTACTGGTGGCGCTCGCCACTAAGAATGCCATTTTGATTGTCGAATTTGCCCGAGAAAAAGAATCACAAGGCATGGGGGTCATTGAAGCCGTATTGGAAGCAAGCCATCAACGCCTGCGCCCAATACTGATGACGTCAATCGCGTTTATCATGGGCGTGCTGCCAATGGTACTCGCCACAGGTGCAGGCTCTGAGATGCGACAAGCAATGGGTGTGGCAGTATTTTCAGGCATGATTGGTGTCACCATCTTTGGCTTGATACTAACCCCTGTATTTTATGTACTGGTGCGCAAATACCTTAGCCGAAAGAAAGTCGCACAGCAGCAACCAGACACTGAAACATCAACACCATTGATTGAAGAACGCTAAATGAAAATATTAACTATTTCAGCAATATGCAGCGCGTTATTACTTAGTGCGTGTAGCAGTGTAGGCCCTGATTATCAGCCGCCGGTGATTGAGCCTGTCACGTTAGATATCGAAGACGAGTTAGTCACCATCGACTACGAACGACAATGGTGGCTGCGTTTTAATGATCCCATATTGAGCCAGCTGGTCGAGCTCACCTTAAGTAATAATCAGTCGCTAGTGGCTGCGCAGGCAAATGTCGATCGCATGTTGGCGCAATTTACTGACATTGATAATGACTCTTTGCCTAGTGGCAGTCTTGATCTTAGTTATCAGAACAGTAAAAGCCAACAACCGGGCAGCAATGCACAGCGAGTGCAAAGCAGACGTTACCAAGGAGGCATTAATCTAGGTTGGCAACTCGACTTTGCGGGCAAATTGCAACGCACGAGCGAGTCAGCACTAGCTACGGCTCAGTCAACACAAGATGAGTTACATGCGTTACAGGTGGCTATTGTCAGTAATTTGGTCACCCGATATGCCGATTACAAAGGCATTTCACACCAACTTAGCGTGGCGAAACGCAATGTGCATATTTTAGATGAATTGGCGAAACTAGTACGGGTTAGACAACAAGAAGGTTTAGCATCAGAGCTGGAACTAACGCGTATTCTAGCCCAGCAAAGTGGGGTTAAAGCCAGCATTGAACTGCTCGCTAGCCAGCAAAAAATCAGTGAATATGATTTAGCCCTGTTAAGCGGTCAACGTGCTAATGCGTTGCCAATGGTACTTAGTGAACAAACGATGCCACAGCTTAATGGCCCAGTTGCCATAGGTGATGCGGGCAAGTTATTACTACGCCGTCCTGACGTTCGCGCCGCCGAGCGCCGTTTAGCGGCCAGCACGGCGAGCATTGGTGTTGCCACCGCCGATTTTTACCCACAAGTACACATTAGCGGTTTTCTTGGTTTTATCACTGGTCAATCTAGTTTGCTAGCCAATAACGCAGGCGCTTGGTCGATTATGCCTAGTGTAAGCTGGCAGGGTCTTGACTGGGCATCGGTTGAAGCACGCATTGACGCCGCGAATGCGCAGCAGCGTCAAATGATGGCTTTGTATCAACAGCAATTACTGGTTGCCATTAATGAGGCGCAGTCCTCATTAACAACCTATAGCTACAGCCAACGCCGACTTCATCATTTAGACACGCAGCGCCAAGCGTCTCAACAAGCAATGACATTAGCAACGGCGCAATATCGTTCTGGTCTGTCAGATTTGTTATCGCTGCTCGATACAGAGCGCAGTTTATTGGCTGCACAAGACAGTTATGCACAAGCTCAGGCTCAAGTGATGAAAGATTTGGTCAGCATTTATCATGCTTTTGGTGGCGCTATTGGTCACCAAACTGCGGTTAATTCTATGGATATTAACGCCGATATCAATCAGTAACTAAGGCTATTAACCGTTAAAAAAATAAAGCCCCGCAGTGATACAGGGCTTTATTTTGTGCTGGCTTCTATTTAATAAGAAAGGGGCTAAAAATATACACATACATTAACTCGTTATTTATTAGTGAGATTTTATGCGTGTCTTGTTTTTCCTTTTCTCTAAGCGATGGCGCCACAGCAACAAATCAGCCAGCAGCAACAAGTGCTTGGCGATTTATCGTGTAGTTTCAAAAAAGCCCAATCAATGATTATTGATTGGGCTTTTTTAATGAGCGATAACGATAAAATTCGCAAGTTTTATCGCTTGGAGGAACAAAAGAAACGACTCACCGGAAACTGTCAAAAAGACCCCAGAAACTGTCATTATGACAGTGTCAAAACTACATTATGTATTTAAATACTACTCCAACTCTTTGCTATATAGCCTGTTCTACATCAATTTAAGTAAAAAAACCACTTGGCACGGATCCTGTAATAGGAGGTATAGAACCATTTAATTATAACAGGAATATTCTATGAAACTTTCAAAAATAACCTCAGGTCTGTTGGTATCTTTAGCACTATTAGGGAGTCAATGCGCACTCGCTAAAGTCGTCAAAGTAGAGATGTCAGTCATTGAAAAACAAATTGTTGTTGATAATGCTGGTACTAAACAAAATATGTGGAGTTATAACGGC
>JABSRV010000298.1 GCA_013214905.1 Psychrobium sp.
AGTGCTCATTTATGCGTATAAACTCCGCGCTTTCTCCTAAAACTTGCACCAAATGGCTGCGCGATGAACAGCTACAGATCATGCTGAATAGTTACTAAAATTTAACTGATGTCGCCGTAGCGAGCGGATGATTTCGAATGGAATTAACCCTTTAGTGTTAGCCAAATATAAAACTGATGCAAAATTAGGGCTTGCCCATTATGATACCCTAAGGTATCTTTTGTAACTCTAAGGTGTCATTTGATACCGAAAGGTATCGAGTTGTAGTGAAGCATTAATCAGAAAAGGAGTTTTATAATGATTAGCGAAACTAAGTCTAGTTCAGGCAATGAAGAGATATATTTATATCGGATGGCTCAAACATATGTATTCGCGGGGATATTTTTCATTAGTCGTGCCGTTGAGAAATATATTGAAGCCAATTACCAACAGCCCTCATGGCTTGCCGATTTTTGGATAGTGTTCGTAATAATTTGTGTAGTCGGAATGATAATACCATTAAGCAAGGCTTTACGTGTTGAGGGACAATGTAATGGCCGTGATTTTATGTTTGGAAAATTTAATGATGAGTATATGAACCATATACACCTACAGTCTTTTAAAGTGTCTGGTAATTTAATGATTATCTTTCTGATATTTTCTTTTACCATTTTTAATTCTAATGCTAATTTTGAATCTCCAATCTCGGCTATAGCGGCGGTTTCTGTGGGGCAATTTTCTTTTCTTTCACTAGGTTTACTGTTATTAAGTTTTAGTATTCCAATACTCTATATGTTGCGAGGTGATGATGAGTAGCCTATTTGATAACAGCGTATTGCTTGATAACAACATGGCGAAGTTGCGTAGTAAGCGTAATATCTCGCAGCAGCAGTTGGCCGATGCTATTGGAGTATCACGCAAGACGATAAGCACCGTTGAGACAGGACGTTTTACGCCCTCGGTGCTTATCGCCTTAAAGATGGCTCTATATTTTGAAGTACCAGTAGAGTCGATATTCCAGCTTGAGAAGCCAGAGTAAATGCAATATCTAGTCGGGCGTTATCCAATGATTGCATACATCATTGCCTCGCCAAGCAACATGCCAAGACTAATATACCCGTCATCCTTGAAACCGCAGTTTTATTGTCTGCGTTTCGAATCACAATCACTTATAAAACATAAGCTCAGGTGATTCGAAATTTGACTGCTTCACTGCAATTCCAATGATTTTGGGTATAGCTACCATGAAGGTAATTCCTATTTTTGAATGGTTAGGGTCATTTTTCTCAATGACGGGTGCAACTTCGGTCAGTAGTTGCTGCTTATCCATTTCTAATACGGCGCTAAGACTCATTAGTGTATCAACCGAGCAGGTGCCATAACGCTCAATGCGCTGCACCGTACGTAAACTTACACCGCAAACATCAGCCAAATGTTGCTGTGTCCAGGCGCGGCTATTGCGTTGCTCTTTGATTAAACGGGCGTTAATTTCCATGTTATTTGACGCCCCCAAAATAAAGTATAATAGCCATCGCTACTCCGCCAATAACGGCACCAATAACACTGCCAATTAACAGGCCGCCGAGCAACGACTTTAATAGATCCCACGGACTTTTTATCGCTTGAAATTTGAGAGTTTTAAGGTGAGTACCATTCTTAATCAAGATGCAATCAAGCTCAGATGTTAAAATTTTAACCATGTGAAATTCGAGTTCGTATTGATCCTCATCAATAGTAAAGTGATGCGTTGAACTCACTTTTACCGTACGTTTGTCGCTGACATTTTCACCATTTACAAAGATTTCTTCTTTGCCGGTAAATGCCGAACCCGTTGCAATGATTTCTCGGCCATCATCTTCAAAGTGAAAACGGAAACCTTGCGACCAAGTAAAAGTAACATTGTCATGGTTGGTGGCTTGTAGTTTGTCTGTATTCATCAAAGTAAGTCTCGTTGTTTAAGATGTGGCTAGTAAAACAAGATCGTCGTCTGAAAAATACGACAAGGGTATGACAGTACTACATAATGTCATATGACAGTTATACCTGTCACCTTTGAAACCGCAGTTTTATTGTCTGCGTTTCAAATCACAATCACTTATAAGGCATAAGCTCAGGCGATTCGAAACTTGACGGCTTCACTGCAATTCCAATGATTTTAGGTATAGCTGTCGCTTTAGTTATCTGTATGTTTTAAATGGCTTTGTTTGTGTGGTGAATGTTCATGGAAAACAAGCATAAAAAAATGCGCCAGCGTAGGGCGCATTATTATTGACGAAAATTGGAAATATTAACGGTTAATTTTTACTGGACCATTAATGTCATCTGTTGATAAGTGGCCGCTGCCATCGTGTAAAATGGTCAAACCTTTGGTGTGCGATACGCTAATGTTGCCAGAACCATCAGACAAGGTGACGTGACCGTCGATGTTAGATATGTTCATGTTGCCGCTGCCGTCTTTTAATTTCACATCGCCTTGAATGTCCATCACGGTGATATTGCCAGACTCATCATTAATATTGACCGAGCCAACATGCTTACGTGCAGAAATGTTACCACTGCCATCATTGATCACGAGCTTACCATGGCTTGACACCACATTAATCGACCCCGAATCGTCATTAATATCGATATCACCTTGTACCTTGGTCAAGTTAATGTTGCCGCTGCCATCGTTGATGTTGGTCATGCCTTGCACATTTGAAACATTGATGTTGCCACTGCCATCATTAATATCAAGTTTGCCGATGGCGTCGGTCAAATTAATGTTGCCACTGCCATCATTAATAGCTACCGCACTGCGGGTGCCTGAAACGTCAATGTTGCCGCTGCCATCATCAATTTTAAGTGCAAGTGATGCCGGCATGGTGACTGTTAAATTGATGTAACCATTATTTGAAAACCAACTAGCGCTGTTTTTGTTTTTAGCCACTAATCTTGCCACACCAGAATCATTAACCAGTGTAAGCACGTATTCTTGTTTGTCGCCGTTGGCAATGTGGGCAATGACAGTGATATCGGTGACTGAATCTTTAGCCACTACTTCTAAGTTACCGGCGCCTGCATTAATGCTAAAGCTAGTTAGCGATGCGGCGTCAGCCAGTGATAATGTTTGTTGACGAGTATCTGTGTGTGCAAGGGCTGAGGCAGAGAAAGCCAATGATGCGGTAATAGCCGCTAGTGCAAATTTTTTCATAATGAGTTCCGTTTATTAGTCATAGTCAGGCAGAGTAAGCAAATATTGAACCAATGATTTATTGTTGTTATTTATCAGTATATTATGTTTTAACTTCGACTATTCATTGTGCAGCGTAGCGAGTTGCTAGTCAACTTCGCTAATTTTTAAGCAAGAAACTTCCTTCTGTAAAACAATCTGCTAATATTATTATTTGGACATAATACCCATTTTAAATTAATAAGGAAATTTAAAGAATGATTACATTGCATCATTTGGAAAACTCACGTTCGATTAGGATCCTGTGGTTATTAGAAGAGCTTGGTCTTACTTATAATTTAGAAAGATACAATCGCGATAGAGAGTCTGACTTAGTCAAAGATGATTTCAAAAAATTGCATAGCCTTGGTAAGGCGCCAATTTTAACCGATGGAAATTTAGTATTGATTGAGTCAGCGGCGATCATCGAATATCTAATTGATACGTACGCAAATGGCCGTTTAAAGCCACATGTCGCGACTCCTGAACGCATTAAATATAATTATTGGATGCATGCCGCAGAAGGCAGTGCAATGAATTTGGCTACAGTTGCATTAGTGCTTAACCGTATGGATGCTCGTACTCCTTTTCTGTTTAGGCCGATCATCAAAATGGTGACCAAAAAAGTAAGAGAGGGTTACATTACGCCGAGCATGGATAACTTCATGGCCTATATTGAAGCCCAACTAAGCTCGTCGTTGTGGTTTGCTGGTCGAGAGTTTAGTGGAGCGGATGTGCAAATGGGCTTTGTGATGTCAGCGCTGCAAGCACGCGGCGGCCTTAA
>JABSRV010000299.1 GCA_013214905.1 Psychrobium sp.
CCGCGTTAAAGGCAATGATGTTTGAATCGTTGGTATCGATATCCACTACAGGGCCGATTGGATTGGCTGAAGTAATCTCGCCAGTCACTGCAATCAAAGTGGTGTACTCGCTCGTTGAGCTATCGGCGCTAGTCGCTCTTATAGTAATTTCAACGCCAACACCTTCATTTAAACTACTATTATTAGCAACACTAACCTGACCAGTGGTGCTATCAATCGTGAATGCACCGCCGCCATTATTGATTAATTCATAAGTGACTACATCCCCATCGTCATCCGTTGCAACGACATCGATATGCACGTAAGTGCCGGTGATTGCATTGGCAATAACGGTGTCGGTCTTTGTATCGGTATCGGTAATATCACCGATGACAAAAATACCTTGTATTTTGGTGATTGCATCGATGATTTCGCCCGTATTTCCGGCCTCATCTGTTACCGACATAGTCACTGTTAGCTCGCCGTCAGCAAGCATGCTTAAGTCAAGCGCGATAGTTGTAATATTGCCGTTTTCGTCAACCGTAAAATCAACGTCGTTGATCAGCGTTACACTGCCACTCAACGCATCGGTGACTGTAATGCTATTCACAATACCGTTTTCTTCAACACTACCTGAGAACTTAACCACACCTTCTTCGAGATCTGTTAAGTAATTGTCATTATTTATAAATGAAATGTCGTTTGTTGTTGAGTTAGGCGGAGTTATATCAACTGTAAATTCAAATGGTGCGCTCACATCACCTACATTTCCCGCCACATCGGTCTGTTGAACAGTAATTTCGTTCAAGCCTTCCGAAAAATCAACAACAGGCTGTAAAGACCATGAACCATCAAGACCAACTTTAGTGCTACCTAACAAGGTGCCGGTTGTACCGTAAATATCGATATTGGCACCTGGCTCACCATCAATACCGCTGATCAAAGGTCGCACATCGTTCGTTATGCCATTAGCTGGTATATTAACGTCAGTGGCACCATCATTGTCGGTTGTAATAATAGACGCTTCATCGGGTGCTGTTGTATCAACGGTAAAGTGTCCTAACTCGCCGACTTGAATAAATACGGGGTTACCGACTATACCTGACTCGATTTTTATATTGTATTGTCCATCGAGTTCAAAGCCTAATCCGTTTGCTAACCCTATGAGGTTTGCCGCTGAAATATCAACAGAAATGTATGTTTGTGCGACAATGTCTACACCAATTTCTACCGCGGAAATAACTGTATAAACATCACTCCCTTCTTTAGCGATTGATATTTTAATAAACTTCCCTTCTCCCAAATCTTCGAGAAACCCATCAACCCCTACGCGTACTCTTATTTCGATGCCATCATCAAGCTTCGCCTCGGAGACGATACCTTCTTCTAATATATCTATAATGTCAGTTTCTTTAAGTGCCAAATTTAGAGTAACATCAGCAATTTCATTATTAGCCCCAGTAACATTTGTAAAGGTGCTTGTGCTTTCAATACTATTACCATTGTCAATAACTGGCGTGCCGCTACCAGTCACATTAATGCTGGTGATGTTTAGGCTAGCTAAACTTTTCAGCTCTCCGGCATCAACCTCACCATTGCTGTTGCTGTCTTGCCAAATCTGTAATTGACTGAAATTGCTGTCGGCACTATCAATAACATTGTTATCATCGCTATCCATATCTTTTAGCGCTGCAAAACCGTTTGCTGCATTTCCACCGCCATTTAGCGACGTTTGATCTCCAAATAATTCATGCGCTTCGATATTGCCATCATTATTAATATCACGAACCAAAAAACCGTCATTAGGATCAACCCAACCAGCTATTTCCTTATTGCCATCACCATCGAAGTCGAATTCAACGCCAAAACTTACCGCAATAGTCTTAACTCCATCACCATCGAGATCTAGAATCAAAGGATCGGCAATTTTTTGATCTTGAGTCTCACCGCCAACCATCATAAATACAATCAGTGGTTCCGCCGGATCGCTGACATTGCCAGCGGCATCAACCACAACGCTCACAACATGCAAATAATAATTTTGCTGGCTCATGCTATTTAGAGAATTTACTGCGCTATCATTCAGCGCGTTAATGGCTGAATCTGTCTTCCAACTACCGTTTTCATCAACGACAGCAGAAACTAGCAAATATGGATTATCTTGAGTATAGATAGTATCGGAATCTCTAAGTACTTGATGAGCTTCCTCGGTATATGAAAACGGTTGAGATTCATAAGAATATTTACTTGAGTCACTTTCATGCGCGGCTAATGTAGCGTAGACATAGAAATGAACAACTGAGCCTGGTTCTCCGGTTAATTCACCTGAAAAATGAGGAAACAACACCGAAGTAATGTTGTCATGATCACTGCCAAATTCAAAGGAATCGAATTTAAGAAACAAATCGCTTGCGGCATCCAAATTTGCGACATCAGCAACAACCGATGTATCCAGCGTAAAATCAATGTTTTCACTCGATTTACCAACGTTACCCGCAGGATCCACCATATTAACAACAATAGAGTAATCACCTTCAGCACCCGAATCAGATAATTTTGCTATGTCCTTCAGATCTAGAGTAATGCTGCTTGTTTCTAAATCTTGTTGAGTAATTTGTTTTTCAACAATGTAGTTTGTACCGTCAGGAGAGGTAATGGTTAAACGCACTACATCATCAGTACTTACGCCGTTAGGAATAGTAATTTCAATAGGTACAGCTTTACCATTTGTCGTACTAGCAAGCTCTTCACTATTAATATAACCATCAGCGGTTTCTGCAACGCTAATGCTAGGGGCTAAATCGATACCATCAGGTCCAGCGTTATCGCCAGGGGCTAACGTATCAACAATAATAGATTGCTCTTGACTTACCTCACCAACATTTCCTGCGGCATCAGTAATTTGAACAGCGACTGAGTACTCGCCGTCAGGGATTAGTACATGTTTAGGGATCAAGACCTCAACAACGTCACCCGCCCCCTCATTGGCAGCAACAGTATAAGTAATATCTGTCGTTTGTTGGCCATTAGTGACTTTAACTGTAATAACGTCCCCAATTTCAGATCCAACAGGCAATACCACATCAACAATTGCTCCAGAGCTAATTTCTTGCGCATTGAGCGCGTTATCTTCTGCGCCTCTGACCGAAAAATCTGCTTGTTCTGGCGCGGTTGTATCTATGGTAAACGACAAACTAGCAGGTTCAGACTCATTGCCAGACTGATCCTTTATGGTAATGATAAGATCAATCTTTTGATCATCACTTGTAGACGCTACCGTAATGGTTTGACTGTTATTATCAATGTCTGATTGCGTGATTTCACCTTCGATACCATTGACAATTAAAATGTCTCCCGCTTGCGCGGATGTATCAGCTAAATCGATGGTAATATTGATTTCATTAGAGAATTCACTCGCCGACACAAAACCATCATTGTTAACGTCTGAGTCAACTGAAATACCAGGTAAGTTAGGAGCTGTTGTATCTAAATTTCTAATAATTGAAGAAGAGCTTTGCTCCAAACCATTTGTAAATACTTGTGCCGTCACAGTGACACTACCATCGTCCAAATTTGATAATTTGGCTAACGTAATATCAATGACAAAAGAGCCATCGTCCTTGATTTGTACATTTTCCAAAATAACACTGTGGCCATTAGCATCTGTAATGATGAGAGAAAGTTCACTACCAGCTAGCGTATTGAGGGCGAAACCAGCGACATTAATGAGACCATTTTCAATATAAAGATCGGTATAAAAATCGATGGTCACGCGCTTTTCATCAACAACGGTATCAGCACCAGTAATAGACGATGGGTCTATATATGCGTTGCCTTTAAACATTGTTGACGATTCCATGCCTGAACGAGCTTGTGTCTCATCTTGATTTCGGTCAACTCGAGTCCACATTGAAAAGCCATTGCCACTTTCATCGCCTGCAGCAGTATCAAAGTCTGCCGCCTCATCGATAATCGCTAGTGCTTGCTCT
>JABSRV010000003.1 GCA_013214905.1 Psychrobium sp.
CGGCAAAATTACACAAATTACTGTAGCCGGAGTGACTCAAGCAGTAACAAATACCCCCACCAGCTTTACGGTGACAGGGTTTGGTGAATTGACCATAGACTCAACGGGTGCTTGGTCTTTTCAGGCTGATAGAAATATTGATAATAAAAATGACTTTAAGTTACCACTCGACAACATTACCTATTCTATAAGCAGTGGTGTCAATAAATTATTCACGGGCAAGTTGAGCCAGCAAAACATTGGCCACGGCAAGAACAACATCCAAGTACCGCTAACCATAGCCTCATCAGCATTATTTAAAAACGTATTTAGTTTATTGAAAAATCCTAATATCCCTTTAACTATTGCTGTCGATAGTCCAATGTTCAGTTTTTCAGAAACTAAAGTGGTTAACTTTAAGTCACTGTTATAAATGCGAATTATTAATAGTTAATCTTTTTAATGCGTCCGAATGATATATAGTCACTCATTATTAGTCATCATTATCGCAAAGTTAAAGTGCTGCCCTATCAAAGGGTAAACTATAATGGTTAGGTAACCGCTACCTGCACTACAACGCAACTATACGGCTTACCTACTTTCACTGAATTTCTAGAACATAGCTCAATAAACTTCACGGAGAAGGATAATGCTTAAAAAAATTAAGTATTGCGAAAAAGTTTATGCTGCTGGCCTGTATGATGAGTTTTATCATGGTGGCGATGCCCGCGTTAACTAGCTATCGATTGAACGTAATGTCACATCATATACAGGCTATTTCACAAGTTGATATGCCTTTAACAAAAAAATAACCAGCATCACAAAGCACCAACTTGAGCAAGAGATCTATTTTGAGCGTGCGTTTCGATTTGCGTTGGAAGCAAAAGATAACACTAAATATTTAGCAGCATTTAGTGACGCGGTTTAAAAATATAATTATTACGCCACTAAAATAAATAAAGAACTTGCAGAGAGTGCTCGGCTGATTAGACGTAGTTTAGTTAACACGTCAGAGAACGCTGGAATATCGCAATATAATATGTTGTTGCAAAAAGTAATCAATATAGAGGCGGCTCATAATAACTGGTCGATTCATGCCTCTAAAGTCTTGCAAGCACTCGCGGGGGGATTTGAGCAAACAATAAAGTTATCAACCGCTGTTGATATTGAGGCTGACCATCTAGAGAAACTTGTCATTACTATGCTCAATGACATTGAAGTCACCACTGAATAAAGCATCATTGCGTTAGATGAAGAAGAGCATAACATTCTCATCAATGGGCTTATTTTTACATGTGTTGGTGTCATTGTTGGCTTAATTTTTTCATTTTGGAATCTTAATATGCTCAACACGGATATGAGTAAATTAAGTTATAGCGTGGAACGACTTTATCTTGGTCATTTAAACCATTGTGTCGATTCATCACAGCAGCAATGATGCCGCCGATGTTTCTAATAACCTAAACAGCTTAACCAGTGAAGTATTGTCCAATATTTCCAAGCAAAATACCGAGGTTGATTTACTGGTTTCTGCAATGGATGAAATGGCTATTACCTCGAATTCTATTGCTGATAATGCCTAATTGACCACCATTTTCCAGCGGGAGATGATGCAGGCCATGGAATCGATGAATCATTTATCGAATAGTCTCGATGAAAGTACAAAATGTGTGGTGCTACTTGAGCAACACGGGCATGAGATAGGGTCGGTTGTTGACGTGATAAAATGCATAGCGACCAAACTAATTTACTGGCGTTAAATGCTGCGATAGAGGCTGCTAGAGCGGGGAACTAGGGCGTGGTTTTGCCGTTGTTGCAGATGAGGTTCGCACGTTAGCTAGGCGTACTCAAGAGTCGACTACTGAAATAGAAACGATGATAAACGGCTTTAAAAATGAAACCATTGACGTGGTAAAGGTGATGGATGAGAGTCAGGAGTATGGCAAAGTTATGTTGGATATGGCTACAAAATCTAACGATAACGTGACTAATATCGCAAACCCTATTAGTGATGCTAGTGGTATGACATTGGATATCGCCAGTGCGGCAGAAGAGCAAGCATCAGCGGTATCTGACATTAATACAAGTTTTCATCAAGTGAACGAATTGTCGGGCAAGAATTTAGTGGCGTCCGAGCAAGTCTCTATGGCTAGCGAAAAAGTTGAAGACATCTCAACGCAATTGGTAGAAAAATTCTCTTATTTTAAAGTAGACTAATCACCATTTTTAACTTCTAATTTGCGCGCTTTGTACTGAACAGTGCGCAAGCTTCAACTCTCAAAAAATACGCTGCAATGAGTTGTTTAGTCCTTGCCTACATTAGGCTAAACTGACGCCAATTATTCTTAGTGAAGACACATAATGGATCAAGCAATTAAGTTAACAAAATACAGCCACGGCGCTGGCTGTGGCTGTAAAATATCTCCCAAGGTGCTCGATACCATTCTCAAAAGCCAAATTCCTAGTTTTGACGATGCTAACTTAGTTGTTGGCAATCACACCAAAGACGATGCTGCTGTGGTTGATATTGGCAATGGCATGGGCATTATTAGCACCACCGATTTCTTTATGCCTATTGTTGATGATCCATTCACCTTTGGTCGCATCGCGGCAACCAATGCAATTAGTGATATTTACGCCATGGGCGGCAAACCTATTATGGCGATAGCTATTCTTGGCTGGCCGATCAATTTACTGTCTGCAGAAGTCGCGCAGCAAGTGATTGATGGCGGGCGCAGTGTGTGTCACGAAGCAGGAATTAGCCTAGCGGGTGGTCATAGCATTGACAGCCCTGAGCCTATTTTTGGCTTGGCGGTTACCGGTAGCATTGAGCTAAGCAAGTTAAAGCAAAATAATAGCGCTAAGGCGGGTTGTCAGCTTTATTTAAGCAAGCCACTGGGTGTTGGTATTTTAACCACGGCGCAAAAGCAGCAGAAATTAGAAGAGCAAGACCAGCATATTGCAATTGATGCTATGTGCGCGCTTAATAAAATAGGCGCTACCCTAGCAAATCTTGACGGCGTTGAAGCATTAACGGATGTTACGGGCTTTGGATTGGCTGGGCATTTAAGTGAGATATGTTTAGGCAGTGAGGTGAAAGCGACAATAAACTTCGAGCAATTACCTTTGCTCGACAGAGTTGAACATTACCGCGCGCTTGGCTGTATCCCTGGCGGTACGCAGCGTAACTATGAAAGCTACCAACACTTGCTGCCCGAGCTAACTGAGGTGCAAAAACAGCTATTGTGCGACCCGCAAACCAGTGGTGGATTGCTAATCGCTGTACAACCAAGTGCGTGCGAGCAGGTTGAAGCAATGCTAAGCGATGCTGGCTTATACGCAAAACCTATTGGCGAATTGGTTAGTAACGATGATCAAAAAATATTGATCGAGTTATCATGAAATTATTACCTGTCATTAAAGCAGAGCAGTTCGGTCAGTTGTTTTTAAATGAAGTGCCGATGATGGATATGCGTGCGCCCTTAGAGTTTAAAAAAGGTGCATTTCCAGGCGTGGTTACACTACCTTTGATGAGTGATAGCGAGCGCCAAAAAGTAGGCACTAGTTATAAACGAGATGGTCAAGAAGCCGCTATTAAGCTTGGTCATCGATTGGTCTCTGGCAAAGTGAAAGCTGAGCGTATGGCGCAATGGTTGTCTTTTGCCAAGCAACATCCAGACGGGTTGTTGTATTGCTTTCGCGGCGGCTTACGTTCACAAACAGTGCAGACATGGCTTAATGAAGCTGGTGTTGTCATTCCGCGCATTGACGGCGGTTATAAAGCACTTCGTCAATTCTTGCTCAGTGAGTTAGACCGTTTAACTAATACTTTAAATTTCGTGGTTTTGGGTGGGCACACCGGCAGCGGAAAAACAGTGATATTGCCAAAAATTGACAATTCCATTGATTTAGAAGGCTTGGCTAATCATCGCGGTTCAAGTTTTGGCCGACAGATTGATCCTCAGCCTAGTCAAATCGATTTTGAAAATAATCTAATCATCATGCTAATGCGCGCAGAGCATGCGGGTCATAAAACCGTTGTTTTTGAAGATGAAAGTCATTTAATCGGACGTTGTGCCTTACCATTACCGTTTTTTGCCAAAATAAAAGCGGCACCAGTAGTCGTGTTAGACAAAACTAAAACGCAGCGTGAAGCGCAAATACATGATGAGTATGTGACGTCGCAATTAACGCTTTTTGTAAACAGACTTGGCAAGGAAGCGGGTTTTGAAGCATTTAGCGAATATTTACTGACCAGCCTGTCCAAAATCAAAAAACGTCTGGGTGATGAACGCTATCAACAGTTAGATAATCACCTAACGCAGGCGTTGATTGAGCAGAAAAATAGTGGCGATGTTGCATTGCACTATCAATGGATTTCGCCATTGCTGACATGGTATTACGATCCAATGTACAGCTTTCAAATAGAGAAGAAACAACAAAATGTCATCTTTACAGGCTCAGTAGAGTCTGTGATAGACTTTATTAAAGAGTTAAGTACAAGTAACAAGTAATAAGTGACCAAAAGAGCCATCAATCATTGATGGCTCTTTTGGGTTCTTGTTAACCGCTAACGATTAACCATTAAGTTAAGTTCGTTCGCTTTACGGCTTGAACTCTGCAGCACATCTTGCGACATCTCTAGTACCTTGCTGATATTATCACTGACAATACGTGACGCATTAGATACATTGTCGGTATTGCCCGCTATTTCATTGCTCACTTCATATTGTTGCTGCGCGGTAGTGGCGATGGTTTCAATTTTCACCGAAACATCTTGTGCACGATCAATAATTTCGTTGAGAATGTCTGAGACTTGATTGTTTATCTTAATGCCATCTTCAACTTTTTCACGCCCTTGCACCATGCTTAGCACCGCTATTTTGGTGTCGTTACGCATCGCGTCAATCGCTTGCTCAACATCACTAGTTGCGTCGGTTGTTCTACTGGCTAATTGTCTGACTTCATCGGCTACAACGGCAAAGCCTCTTCCTTGTTCACCGGCGCGTGCAGCTTCTATCGCCGCGTTTAAAGCCAGCAGATTGGTTTGCTCAGCAATGCCGCGAATAACACCCAAAATGTCTTCTATCTGCTTACTTTGCTCGCTGAGGGAGTTAATTGATTTTGCACTGTCGTTAAATGTCTCGCTAATAATAGTCATTTGTTGCAAAGAATCTGCTACTAACTGACCACCACGCTGTGCACTGTCTAGCGATTCTTGCGCGCTAACCGCTGCCAGTCGACTTTGACCTGATACCTCGTTTGCCGACGCCGATAACTCTTCAGTAGCCGAAGCAATTAAGCTAATTTGATCAACTTGGTCAGCTATATTTAAAGACATATTAGCATTAGCATTACAAATGTCACTCGCTTGACTCGATACGCCCTGCATGGAATCAGCGGTGGTGGTCAGCGTCTCGCTTAGCGATTGGCTCATCGCGTTGACTGCTACTGTTAGCGTTGCTAGTTCGTCTTTACCTTTCACTTCGAGCATTGGCGTGCTGAGGTCGCTGTTTGCAATGCCTTGTGCCTTTTCAAGAATAGGATCTAAGCGGCTGAGTAAGTCTTTACTAAACCACATAGCGATTAAGACCGACATCACTAATGATGCAATGGCGCCCAACGCTAATATTAATTGCTGCATGGTTAATGCATTTTGTAGCGCTGCAATGTCACCATCTAATAACTTTTCTTGTGAACGCTGCATTTGGTGCAAATAAGCTAGTGCTGCCTTAGCGTGTGGCGCTGCTTCTGTAGCTAATATATAGTTGGCTTTGTTCCAATCTGTAGCGCCGCGCAAGGTAAACATTTGTGCGGGTAACGCGCTAAATTCGCCCCTAACCTTACTATAAGTTTGCCACTGAGTGGCCTGGTCTTGATTAAACAGGTATCTATAATTTTGTTCAATGGCGTTAAAGCTTTGCTGATTTATCGCCCATTTATTATTGAAGTTGCTTTTAAACTCTGCTTTGCCTGACAATAGATAAGCACGGATGCTTGCTAGACCAATAGCAAATGAACCACGTGAATCGGCCAGTAATTTCAACAACATTTTACGATCGTCAGTGGCGGGTAATGACGCCTCAATATTAATAATATTGGTGATTGCCGACAGTATCTGACTAGCACGCGGCGCGGCTTCATCGAGCAATAATTGATAAGACGCAATGTTTTCGGTGCGTTGTGCAATATCTTCGACTTGTTGTTGGGCTACTTTGAATTCGCCCAATTCCTTTTTTAAGTTATTGTAAATGGTGATGTTGCTAGCCACTGTCCAATGTTCTGATACTGAGTCGAAGGTATCTAAACTGCGCTTTATTTGAGCCCAAGCTTCATTGCGCTGTTTTTTCATGGCTGTTGCTTTGTCTGCGTTATCACCAAGTATCATATAACCGCGTAGTGCAGCGAGAGAATAATTGATGCCATTGTTCATGTCTTTACCGGCGGTTACGGTTTTTAAACGCAGGTCGATAACACGATGTTGAATATCGGAAATTTTTGACAGGTAATATAGGTTATAAAGTGTAGCGGCGACCAAGATCAAAAAAATGGTACCGAACGCGACGCCGAGTTTAGCGCGCAATGACTTATTCATAAAACAATCCTTGTTTATCGAAGTAAGAATAAATGCTTGAGTTTGTCATTTATTCTAATGGAGAATAGTTAATTAGAGCAATTGTCCTAATATCCCACGTTATGTTATCAGTAATGTTGATCTAGAATAATAACGATTACGTTAGCTCATTTTTTGTACGTTTTTTCGATAACGGTTATCGAAACTTTTATTAGTTTTTTGAAAACACTAATAAAAGAAGTGAGCAGTACTTTTGCACTTAAAACAAATGGCATGGCATAGATTTCTAAGACCGTTAAATGTTCGTTGTTTGTTTTACTGATGCCAAACTGCAGGCTTTGTGGCGATGGAATTTGTGAAGCTTTGATCAGGCAGCTAAACATTTTGTCCCAAACTGCTAATGCTGAGCCAAAATTACAATCGAAATGCTGATAATGATTTGAGTGATGAATTTGATGTTGTGCAGGGCTAATAAAAATATTCTCTAGTTTATCTCCCCAACTAAGCCAAACATGTGAGTGACGAAGATTGGCACCACAAAAATTAAAAATAAACACAAATAAATTGGCGCCAACAATATCGAGCATTGCTAAACGCGGGCCAAACAAATAATAACTTAGTCCAACGGCTATGCCTTGCGTTAGCGCCATACGTGATGCATAGAGAAAGCTTTCAACGGGATGAGAGCGATATATGGTCATCGGCGTTAGTACTTTTGCCGAGTGATGCACCTTGTGAAACTCCCATAAAAAAGGAATTTTGTGTAATGAAAAGTGCAGTAAAAACCGGCTGAAATCGTCGAAAACAAACAATATGATGGTGAAACTAAGGGTAACCATTAACGCTGAAGTATTAATAAAGGTCAGTTGACCAAAGGTGCTTTCTAATAGGTCTGAGAACGCGATGGCTATTGGCGCCATCACAAATAATACGGGAATAATGGCGAATGCTTTTAGCAATCGATTGATAAAAAATATCACATAATCTTGTTTAGCCGAACTATGCCACCATATTTTTTTATCAAATACATAGCTAAAGAAGCTGGAAGCGGGCAAGGAGTAATGTTTTTTTAATTGCCAAAAAGCAATGAGGGCAAGTGGTAATGAACTTAATAAATAGAGCCAATAAATGCGTTGATTGGCGTTAATGAAATACGCCAAGCTATCAGTAATGGTTGTTTGCAATGTTGTGATGAATGTTTCAAACATAATATAATGCTAATTTTAAGCACAGGGTAAACTAAATAGAGCGGCTTAGTTTACCCTGTTTTATTTTAGAATGCTCTTTTGAAACCAATGACAAAGGTGCGAGGTTTGCTTGGGCGTGCACCATATGGTCGATGGCTGACGATTTCAACCTTGTCAAAAATGTTGTCGACTTTAATATAGATACTGCCGTCATCACCGTCACCTAAATCAACACTGGTCGAGAAATCTACAATGGTTAATGGCGCTGTGCTAACACCCACGAAATTGATGCTGTCACCGCCGCCAGAGGTTTCTTTCATCGCGCCGATATATTTAGTCAGCAAAGACGCACGCCATGCATTAGATGCTAGCTCTAAGATCACCGTTAGTTGATTTTTTGCCAAATATGGCACTTCATCACCCGGGGTTATTACGCCCCACAAAGGGAAGTCAGAATCAAATGACTCTTTGAATTCAGATTTACTGTAGGTGTAGACTACACTTACCGGCATATCGATATTGTCGGTCAACTTAAATGTATGGCGAACATTTGCTTCTATGCCGTAAATATCGACTTCACCCGCGTTGTATTCAGTGTCTATCACACGACATTTTGACGAGGCCGAAAAGGTGCAGCTCTCTTTAAGGTTACTAAAGTCATTGAAAAAGGCTACTAATTCGCCATTTGTTACGGTGTCATTAAAGCGTAAGCCTAACTCATAGTTAATGCTTTCTTCGGCCTTAATGATTGGGTCTTGGCGCGGGCTGGTTGGTACATAACCTTTATTAATGCCAAATAGAAAACCAAGTTGCTCGTCTACTTGATAGAAAGCACTAAAACCTGGTAACCAAATTCGGCTATTTTTCTCTAACCAGTCATCGGCATTCAAAGTATCTTGATAACGCGCTTCGATCATCTCACCGCGTAATCCTGCGGTTAACGTTAAGTCACCTAAACTAATACTGTCTTGAAAATAAAGAGATAGCGCGGATGTTTTTTCGCTATTAAACGTCTTGTTTTTCGGTGCTTTGTCATCTTTTTTAACCAGCGTTCCCGCGGTCATATTGTAATAATCAATCGTATGGCGACGGATTATCTCGTCGACATGATAACGAATGCCTATTTCAAGTTTATGACTTAATCCCAAAAAATCGACGTTAGCGTTGAAATCACTTTGCAGGCCATGCGAGAAATATTCACGCGCATTGTCGCCTAATACTAAGGTTTCATAGTCTTGCTCTGAATCACGTTGACCAGTGATCACTTCCATAAAAACAGGGTTAAGTGCCTCAAATGGTTTTGCAATGATGTCTTCTAATGCAATATCATGCTTAAAGCCATTGAGTTTGTTCCATGAACGCTTAAAGTCATTGCGATAAAGGCGCGTAGTGACAGAATAGTTAGCCGTCTCAAATAGGTGGGTTAGCATGGTGTTGCTATGTTGCCAATCCATTAAATCTAATTGTGAGGCGCTGTAACGGCGATTTGGATTTTCCGCAAAGTCACCATCGGTTAAACCAAGGTAGCTCTCGTTAGAGACTTCGTCGTCATAACCTAATTTCAATTCAATTAATTGATCAAAGCCTTTTCCAGACAAATTATAATTTAGCTTTACCATTAATGAATTTTTGTCAAAGCCGGTTTTTCCGCCGTTATCAAGCTCTTTAAAACCGTCTGCGTCGAGTTTTACCGCTTCAATTAAAAAGCCAAACTTGTCGAGTGTATTGCCATAATGCACATGGTATTTATTGTAACCTTCACTGCCAGCCGCAAAATCAACAGCGCCCGCGCTTTCGTTTGGCACCGAGCGGGTGATCATGTTCAATGCGCCCGCTACCGTATTAGGTCCATATTTAATTGACGCAGGTCCTTTAAATACTTCGATACCGCTCATGCGACTGACCAATGGGAAATAATAAGCAGCAGCGGCTGAATAAGGCGCTGGCGCTATTAAAATACCATCTTCCATTAAGGCTATCTTCTTACTACGCTCAGGTGTTGCGCCGCGAAAACCAATGTTTGGGCGCAGTCCGTAACCATCTTCTTGGCGAATATTTACGCCGGGTACGCTGGCTAATATACGATTGATATCATCGTAATCTAGCTTGTCTAATTCACTTTCATCTAAAAAGGTCGCTGAACCCCCGATGGTGCGTAAACCGTCGCTGTGACCAATAATTTGAATGCGTTCTAATAATTTGTCGTTAATGTTACTTTTTGTATTAGTTGATACTTCGCTCGATTTATTTGCTGCAATCGTCGATGCTTTTTTATCATCAGCCAAGGCTGGGCTAATCAACAATGCTGCGACAAGCGAGCTTATTAATGTTCTTTTCATACGTAGACCCTTAATTAGTCGTTATCGCCGGCGGCTGTTTTTGGCAATTTAAGTGCCAATGAATTAATGAAATCGGTTTTTAGTTGGTCGGTGACATTCTTAACCTCGCCGTGAGCGGCTTCGGCGTTGCTGGCATCTTCTTTTAGGGCAGCGGCTAATGACTGACCAATATTTTCTAAGGCGGCAATAGCGGCATCAGTATCAGCCAACATCTTGGTGGCGGTTGCTTTATCATCAACATCAACTAAGTAGTCATCAAAACCAAGGGTGTTTAATGGATCCTTGCCTTCGCCGTTAAACAGCTGACGAAATGCTTTTAGGTTGTTAATTAGATTAGGCAATGCATGGTCGCTATAAGGCGATTCTACTAGCTCGGGACAAATACTGCCGACACCACCACATTTGTTGGAAACAAATCCTAATGGTTTAGCTAATTTTGCGTCTTTGGTAATTTTGTCTAGGTAGAAGATGGCGTCACTTACCGCGTTAATACCATCATGAGCACTGGCGAATTTGCTGTCTTGTTCACCAGCCTGTTTTAGCAATGCACCGTAACCGTTATCACCACTCCACTGTGACACTAAAGTGCTAGCGTTATTGTGTAAGTCTTTGGCGACTTCGCTGGCGAAATCACAACGCAGGCTCATGCGTTGTTGATCCGACTTGTCTAGCCAAGTGCTTAAAATTGCATTAGTAGTTGAGCAGCTGTGCTCTGTTTTTGTATTGAATAATAAATATTCTAATGCGTCTAATCCGCGTCGAGTTGCAGTGCGATTAGCTATCTTGTAAGGCCTGCTATTAATGCTGCCTTGGGCAAAATACATTACGTCTTGATCTACGCTGCAGCTGCTAACCAGCGGCCACGAGTAAATGTTATTGCGCAGCGTTGATGAGTTAACTGTTAACGGGCCTATTTGCATCATTTCAGCGTATTGCCACACATTCATAGCACCGCGCCACGCTTGCCGTGCCTCGTTTAATGCACTATTGAGTGCATCTTGTGAATCTCCACTGTTGACAGTGTTTTGTAATTGACAATAACTCGCTACTTTCTCTTGTTGAGACAGCGCTTTATTTTGAAATGATTGATAAGTCGGGGCAATAATATTGTCCGCAATATTGGCCAGTAATGCTCGCTGATTAAACGTGGGAGTTACCGGAGGGGTTACCGGAGGAGTTACCGGAGGAGTTACCGGAGGAGTTACCGGAGGAGTTACCGTGTCTGGCTCACCATATTGAGAGCCGGCCTTGCTATCGCTGCTTTCACCACATGCACTAAGCATTATCGACATAATGGAAGCGACGAGAAGAGGGCGCATGATGCTGTTTGGGGTATTCATTGTTAAAGCCTTTTTATATTACTGGCACAAAGCGTAAAATATTTTGTGGAATTTAAGCACAAATGATAGCTATTTACATTAATTATAAAAAAAAAGGACAAGATCGTTTCCGAACTCGTCCTTAAGTCGCCGTTAAATGGGCGTTATCTATAACCTACTCATTATTACTAATGAGCCAGTCTTACCATTTTGTAACGTTTGCAGCGTCAAAACCGTAAGCGTCAGCAAGAATAGTACGAGCTTTAATTAACTTAGCTTTGTAAGCTTCTACATCGCTTTTAACTAGCACAGGTTGCATGCCAATTAGTGCTTGCAGTTCGGTAAATTTAACGTCAGTTACTGGGCTCTTTGGGTTAAATTGTAGGCCTAGAGAGAAACCTTTTAATTCAGACCAATGCTTAGCAAGGTTGGCGTAATCACCTGCGGTGTAGCCGTCAGACCCTAACTTGTCTAGATCTTCGTTTACTTCACGGATGTAGTGAATAATGGTCGCTGAAATCGCTTTTTCCCACGTTAATACGGCAATAGCGGTTTGATCTGCCAACTCTTGACGTTGTTCAGTAGTGAACTCAGCGCCAACTGCCTTGCGGATAATTTCACGAGCAGCCAAAAATGCATCAAATGCTTCTTTAGTGAAATTGGTTGCTGCACTTGCGTCTGAACCGCGGTCACGTTTTGCAGCATTTTTCGAATGGCCGAAATTATACTCGCTCATTAAGTCGATTTCACCGCTCGCATCAGTATCGTTGTAACCCTTTGCCCAACCGTCACGGCCGCTTTTACCAGCAATTTCATGGTCGGTGTAGTCGTTGTAGTTACGCGCCGCGCCAAAGTAACCAAAACCTTCGTCAAAACCATGTTCTAACGCGGTATACGCTTTAGTACCGTCTTTGTCGCCGCCCATGTTATCGCCGTTTAGACCCTTAGTGTCTAAGCCTCCGCTTTTAGTACCATCTTCGTTACGGTTATCATCAAGGTAGTCATCTGAGCCTTGTGAAAAGTTAACCGCACCTAATAAGAATTTTTGGGTCAGTTGCTTAAGATCTAAACCGTTGCTTTGCAAGTATATCTTAGTGATTGGGTTACCCATCATATCTAAACGAGTATTACCATTCTCAACGTTATCACCTAGCATAGCGAAATACGTTTGAATCAATGCATCTGGAGTCGTTGCGCCTTTGTCGCCCCAACCTTCAAATTCAGTCGCCCAATCTTTGTGTTGACCAGTCGCATCTTTACCTGCAATTTTACCTTGCAAGCTTTTAAACGATGAACTGATTTCGCCTAATGATGCTTGCTTAGTGCCAGGAGTCGTAGTCATCGTTAGCGCAGCGTCAGCCACTGATTCTGTCCAAGCTGTTTTAGACGCATCAGTCTTTTCGTACATCGCCATTAATTTAGCAACGGTTTCATCTTTTGTAGTGATATCACCAGCGTCGAAATCTGCTTGCAGACCACTACCAATGTAATCAATCAACTGAACTAATAATACTTGGCGTGCTGTTTGACCACCGTAAGACACGCTAGACTCGCCGTCTTTTACCATGCTTGCGAATGCGTAAGTATCTAACGCGTTAAGCACGTCAATAGTGAAGTCTTTGTTAAAGCTAAGGCTGTCTTGATCTGTAACCGTAATGGTTAGCGCAACCGTGCTTTCTTTTTCAAAATCGATGAATTGATCTGCTTTTAGCTTTAACGTATTTGAAACAACTTCAAAACGCTCGTCATTGACACTAAATGTTAATGTGTCACCTGAATTATCATCGGTAGCTGTTAAAGCACCAACATCAGAACCTTTAACGTTCTCGGTAATTTCACTTGCCGCTAAGGCGATATTTGACGGAGCAACGTTCTTTTTATCACTGCCACCACAAGCACTAAGACCTAAAGACAATAATACCGCAGCTGAGATAACACTAAGTTTTGATTTTAACATTTACGTTTCCAATTGAGCTATTTGAATTGCGCATACCTTTACATAATAACTAATGATAATCAATATCATTTCGTTGTTTATTTAGAACCTAAAGTGATTATCACTACGTAAAAAGTTATAGACAAAAAAAAGCACTGATGAACAGTGCTTAAGTTATCTTAACCGCATGCTAACATGCTGGTTAAAAGAGGTTGCGCTTATTTATCAAAACAAATCTCAATCATCGCATTGCCGTCAGGTGAGGTAAACGGGATCATTATTTTTGTACCATCGGTTTTATGAGAGATCGTATGATTTTTGCCGGAGACTACAATAGGAGTCGCCATATCAAATTCATAACCTTTACTGCCCAACAGATTTTTAGCGCCGCCGGTGACCATGTTAGTGATTTCACCTACCATGTCAGTAACCTCTTCATTAATAACGCCTGGGTTTTCACCCAACATACGCTGCATAATTTGCAAAGCAAGTGATTCGTCAAACGAGATTGATAACGAACCTTTAGTGCTTGGGCCAACCATGCCGATGAGGCCTGAAACATCACCATGAGCTACAACACCTTTTTTTAGGGCGGGTTTACCTGCCGTAAGGTTGGTGCTAGCCATAGTGCTTAAAACATTAAGCAGCGATTCCAAAAATGGATTTATAAAATCAACGTTCATTTTAGTCTAATTTCCTAATACTGTATTTAATCTTCACGGCAATGGTGGCAAAAGCCTCGAACTTCCACTGTCTGTGTTTTTACTTGAAAATCATTAAGTCGTGCTTGTTCGATTAATGATTGTTGTATTTGCGGCGAATGAACTTCTTGCACATCATTGCACTTCTCACAAATAAACAACTGTAATTGATGGCTGTCTGAAAAGTCATTACAAGCAATAAAAGCATTTTGTGATTCAACACGATGAATAAAGTGCTGCTCCAGCAAAAAATCTAATGCACGGTAAACCGTGGGAGGTTTGGCTGAGTTATCAGTTTCCTTTAAGCAGTCTAGTAAGTCATAAGCACTAATTGCACTAGCATGACGCAACATAAGTTCTAACACTTTACGCCGAGTTTGGGTAAATCTGGCGTTGCGCTCATCACATAAGTCTTGTGCTTTATCTAACAATGCATTAATCGTGGCAGGCATTTCAGTATCATTTCATGTAAATATTGGAATCACCTTAGCATGGCTCTCTTCATTTTATAAGAACAAGTCCGTTAAAAGCTTTTAATTTGCAATTTATTGTACGAATTGCGAACTAATTGCGGTTGATTTACTTCTATTTATCTTATTAAATTATAATTTCATGATGAAAAACAATTATGTATTTAAAATACGGTTGTCGAGAAAGAGTCAATTGCAGGCGTTTATCACTTAATAATGTATGCAATATATCTACCGAGGTCTGTTTTATATAGCTGAATATAGGTGACTTAGTCGTTAGCTTTACTTTGAATACGACTGTTATTTTTGACTGTTATTTTTGACTTTTTAGCTGACTTTACTATATTTCAAAGCATCATTGAATGTTAAGAAGAGTTTGTTAATTGCTCAATAAAGTTATCTGTCTTTATTGGTAATATACATTGTAGCGATCAAATTCAATCGTTTTTCGTGGGTTAATTTGCCGATATTACAGTGAGGTAGTTGTTATGTTAGGAAGTAAAGTTCGAATTTGGAAGCAAGATCCAACCGTTAAAACCATTGGTATTAGAACGGCGTTTATACCGTTCAATGTTGAGTCGGGGCCTAGAGATAATGAAATTGCCATTAAGGGGATGCCAGAAGTCATGCCAAACGCCAACGGTGATTTCTTGTTTGACCCAGAGCAAAACCCGTTAGAATTTGACGCTGTTCATACATATGCCATCGTTAGGCAAGTTTTTACCATGTATGAAAGAGCGCTAAGGCGTTTAAATGTGACCACGGAGCTGACGTGGCAATGGGGAGATGAGCCTATTTCTGTCTATCCTAGGGCGGGTTATGATGCTAACGCTTATTACAGCCGAGGCGAAAAAGCATTACGATTTTACTATTTTCACCCAGACGATGATGAGAACAATCCCCTGGTATTCACGTGCCGATCATTTGATATCGTTGCTCATGAAACGGGGCATGCGGTGCTAGATATCTTACGACCGGGTTATTGGGACAGCAGGCATCCGGAGACAGGTGGATTGCATGAATCAA
>JABSRV010000030.1:0-15266 GCA_013214905.1 Psychrobium sp.
ATGAATAAAGACGTCAGTATTGTTATTGGCCTCTTTACCTAAACTTATTTTTAGGAAAAAATGGCTTCCTATCAATAATTCTTTACACTTACCCGATGCAATAATATTTACTTTCATCTATCGCAATTTGACACTTGGTGTTATCTTGCTTCGAACTAATACCAATCCGCATTAAAGACTGCCCACTTATGCTGGCTAAAACAGTTGAATACGTTGTTGCTCTCATTCCCAATAGCCAGCTATTGCTCAATCGAGCACCTAGTATTCTCCAGCTTTTTCTATGCATAACAAGATCACTCTTCAACGAGGATTGGTATAATACCCAAGTGATTTGGGTAATAAAATAATAATAATTTGACTGAATTTTTGGAGAACATTTTGGCTTTTTTTGACCTACCGGCTTTCGATAATCATGAACAAGTATCATTTTTTACCGATGAGCAAAGCGGACTAAAATCAATTGTAGCTATTCACGATACAACGCTTGGACCTGCCGTTGGTGGCTGTCGTATGTGGAACTATGCCAGCGATGAAGAAGCCATTATCGATGTGCTTCGTTTATCACGCGGCATGACCTATAAAAACGCCGTGGCGGGTTTAAAAATGGGCGGCGGTAAGTCGGTGATTATTGGCGACTCACGTCAAGACAAGTCACCAGAATTATTTCGTGCGTTTGGTCGTGCAATCCACACGCTTGGTGGACGCTATTACAGCGCCGAAGATGTTGGCATTAATACGCAAGACATTATGATAGCGCATCAAGAAACGCCTTACATGGCAGGTTTAGAAGGTAAAAGTGGCGACCCGTCTCCGTTTACAGCGCTAGGTACATTTCTTGGTATTAAAGCTGCCGTAAAACACCAACTGGGTAAAGACAGCTTAAGCGGCCTTAAAGTGGCTATTCAGGGTCTTGGCAATGTCGGTTATCATTTATGCCGCCATCTGCATAACGCTGGCGCTAAACTCGTTGTCACCGATTTGAACCAACAAGCATTGCAAAACGTCGCCAAAGAATTTAACGCGACTATTGTTGGTTTAGATGAAATTTATTCTCAAGATGTTGATATTTATGCCCCTTGTGCGTTGGGTGCAACGATTAATGACCAGACCATTAATGTCATTAAGGCAAGTATTATTGCCGGTTGCGCAAACAACCAGTTAAGCGAGGCACGTCACGGTGACCTTTTACGTGATAAAGGGATTTTATATGCACCTGATTACGTAATAAATGCGGGCGGCATTATCAACGTTTCTTTTGAAAGCGATTATAACGCGGCTAAATCGACCGAAAAAGTTGAAAAGATTTACAATACCTTGCTCGACATTTTCCAAGCCGCTGACACTAAACAAGTTCAAACAGCTGCAATTGCTGATCAAATGGCACGGAGTATTATCGCTAGCCATAAAAATAGCTAAAATAAAGACGGTGTGCGCTCTTTTTTAACGAAAACTGTTGCTCACCGTAAAAGCTTATTGTTTAATGCATTGTAATTCCATATAGTTAGCTATACTTGTTCATTAGTAACGTTCATTAATTAAGGTTAACCATATGGAAGATTTCGAACAAGACTTCTTTTCAGACAATCAATCAGATAACCTCAGTCTACTTGAGCAAATTGTCACGCCTATGTGGGTCTACGATGTTGGAAATCATCGTATCTGTTGGGCCAATCAAAGTGCCCTAGCCTTATGGAATGCTACTAACAAACAACAGTTATACCAAAGAGATCTTGGCAGTGATATTACCGAAGTTTCAGATCGCCAGTTAAAACAGCTTGCCGCAGATTGTCGCGTCAAACATTGTTCCATGTGGTGGACGCTCTATCCTAACAATCAGCCAAAAGAAGTGTATTTACGCTTTAAGAATATATCGCAAAGCGAAGATCGTAATTATCTACTTTGCGAGTCGGTATTAAGTCGTCAAGAAGCGGAATTAGATACCTCATTTGTGACCGGTGCATTCATTACTTCAATGTTTGACCGTGATGGCCAATATATTAGCGCTAATCTCAATTTTACCAATAAATATGATCCACAAGACATCGATCTTCACGAGCTATTAGAAATGGGCTTGCCAGATCTTTTATTGCTCATGGATGGTGGCGACACTATTAGCTTCGAACGCCAGGTGATAACAGGTGGTCGTATATGTTGGTTCCAGTTTAAAATAAAAAGACTAATGCCAGAGCAAAATTACTTGGTGGTGCAAGAAGACATTTCGTTACGAAAAACCCGTGAACAAACCTATCGCCACCTTGCGTATCACGATCAACTTACCGGTCTGTTAAATCGTTACGGACTCAACGATTATTTGGTTGAGCGCTGTAAAAGCCAAGACGCTTTTCATTTGTTTTTAGTCGATCTTGATGCCTTTAAATTAGTCAATAATAATTTGGGCCACAGTACTGGCGACGAAGTCTTAGTGGTGATTGCCCGTCGTTTATTAAACCAGTTATCAGATACTTATCAAGTATGTCGCTTTGGTGGTGACGAATTTATCATCATCGTGCCAGCGCAGCGAGATAGTCAATCTATTGAGGCCGTTGGTCAGATAATTCTTGATGTCATTGCCCGTCCCATCGATAGCATTGACAGTATTCAAATTACCGCAAGCATCGGTGCAGCTAGCTTCCCCAGTGACGCCCACGAACCTACATCTCTCATCATGTATGCCGATACGGCGATGTATAAAGCGAAAGAGCAAGGCTCTGAAAGCTACTGTAGTTTTGCACTGCAAATGAGTTTAGAGTTACAAAGACGCTCTGCCCTACAACAAGGGTTAAAACAAGCCTTGGTATTTGATGAGTTGGTACCGTTATATCAGCCCATCGTTAACATGAAAACCAATACCTTAGTCGGTATGGAAGCTTTGCTAAGCTGGGAAAGCCCAAGTTTAGGCAAGGTTTCACCGCAAGAATTTGTGCCCGAAGCAGAACGCTCTGGCATGATGAATGAGATTGGACAATGGATTTTAGAAAGTGCTTGCCGCCAATGTTTAAAATGGCAGCGATTAAGCAATGTACCACTGAAACTATCGGTGAATGTCTCGGCTATTCAGCTTAACGATAAATTTATTAATACCTTAGATGAAATTCTCGTCAATACTGGTTTTCCAGCCAACTGTTTAACGCTTGAGCTCACCGAATCAATATTTTTACTTAATATCAAAGAAGTCATTAAACGCTTAAAGGCCATTAGCGCGCGTGGGGTTAGTATTTGCATCGACGACTTTGGCACAGGTTATTCGTCTTTGTCCTACATTCACAAATTGCCAATTGACGCGCTAAAGATAGATCGCTCGTTCATCAGCGATATAGACAGCAGTGATGTGGTGATTGAAGCAACTATCGCCATGGCCACTAAGCTTGGGCTCAATGTGGTGGCAGAAGGCATTGAAAATCAACATCAACGCGAAATGATGCTGCGTTATCCCAACTTATTAGCACAGGGTTATTTTTATAGCCGACCGGTCAATAAAGATGACTTTGAAAAGCTATCATTATTCACCAAATTATTACCAAAAGATGGTGAGCAAAAAATTATTAATTTCTTGCCCAAATAAGGTTTTTAGATTAGTGCACCTAAGTGAAATCCTACATTATCGGAATGCAGGATAAGTTGTCCCGAGGTATCTTCGGTTTGCTGAGATAATGCGAGCTCAACCAATTGATAATAGGTGTTGCGTTCAATTAGCGCGTCTAAACCACGCCATAATTTAACGTAAGGGCGTTCTTTATCACCCCTTAACTGCAAAGGATATTGGTCAGACATTGGAATGTTATCGCCAATGTTTGATACTAGCCAAATCACCTGCTGATCGTGTTCATTTTTCTCCACCGTAAAATCGACAATAACAAAAGCGGCGTCTCGCACTTCAATACGCAGTTTCTCTGCTGGGGTCAGCAAGTAATAAGATTGCTCTTCTTTGATTAATATTTTACTAAATAATTGGACTAATTTTTGTCGCTTAATTTTACAGCCCTGGTGTATCCAATCACCGTTAGCAGTGATGTGTAAATCCATCACTTGTTCGTTGCTTGGCTGCCACTTCTCTAAGGGATAAGCGTTGCCACTATTGCTGCTAATGAGTTGCTCCAACTGCGTTAAATTCATGCTTACTCCTTACAAAAATTCGGCAATAATCTGCACCGGATGTTTGGGTTTAAAGCCGTCAAGGCGCGCGACTTGTGAACGACAAGAATATCCGGTGGCCAATACTTGTGGCGGCGTTACTTTCGCCACTTTATGCTGCCAGCTCATGCGATAAAGCTCTTTTGAGTTCTCAATGTTTTGCTTTTCATGACCGTAGGTACCTGCCATGCCGCAACAACCCACTTCTTGGGAGGTTAACGACAAACCCAATTTGGCAAAAATATGCTGCCAATCTTGGTGGGTACTGACCACTGCCGTTTTTTCACTGCAATGGGCAAACAATTGATATTTCACATCGTTGTTCTTACTAGTCACCGTCACCTGACTAAGATTTACGGTTAACCATTCTTGAAATAATAAGACATTGAAGTCACCACATTCATCGCCTAATACTTGACGATACTCGTCACGATAACAAAGTACTAATGACGGATCTACGCCAACCAATGGATAACCTAATGCGCTCAATTGGCTAAAAAAATCACTGGCGTTCTTAGCGAAATTAGCAAATTTAGTTAAGAAGCCTTTAACATGAGCTGGTTTCCCATTGGGCTTAAATGGTAATAACACGGGTTTAAAGCCTAACTTTTTAATCGCCAGTAACATACTTTCTACCACGCTGGCGTCATAAAAGCTGGTGAACGGGTCTTGCACCACTAAGACGTATTGAGCGCGTTCGTCGATTGGAACAGCGCTTAATGCCGCCAAGTCAAAATTCAAGCTGTTATCGAAATCGCTAGATTTATTCAAACGGTTATTCAAACTAGGCACCGACAAGTTAGGGCTATCAACCATGCCAAGTAACGCTTTGATCACCACTTTACTCAGTGGGTTATTGACCAATACATTAGACAATCTAGGTGCGTATGACATCAACTGGCTACTCATTTCAACATTAGCCACCACGTGATCGTTAAGCGGGCGCAAGTATCGTTGATGGTAAAGATTAATGAATCGACTGCGAAATCCTGGCACGTCTACTTTAATTGGGCACTGGCTAGCGCAGGCTTTACAAGCCAAACAGCCCTTCATCACGTCCATCACTTCGTGAGAAAAATCGTATTCACCGTTCTTTTTACGCCAGCTATTTTTAATGCGTGATAATAAAGACGCACTGCAGTCGTTTTTTTCCAAGACCACGGGATCAACCCCTTGCACGCTGAGTAAACGCAGCCATTCACGCATCATCGTTGCGCGCCCTTTAGGCGAGTGACGACGATCTTTGGTCACCTTGCTCGATGGGCACATTGGAGAGTCGACATCAAAATTAAAGCATTGGCCATTGCCATTACAGCTCATCGCTGGCGTGAAGTCGGTGCGCACACTAATAGGTATTTGACGATCAAAGGCGCCGCGCTTTAAATCACTGACTTGCACCAACTGCGCGTCAGAATTTATCGGGGTACATATTTTGCCAGGGTTAAGTCTATTATCAGGATCGAACAGCGATTTAATCACCCGTAATTTTTCAAATAACTGCTCGCCAAAAAATTCAGGTCCGTATTGACTACGATATCCCTTGCCGTGTTCGCCCCACATTAAGCCGCCATACTTTGCGGTTAATGCAACTACTTGATCGGATATTTCTAACAAACGCTTTTCTTGCATCTCGTCGCACATATCCATGGCTGGGCGTACATGTAACACCCCAGCGTCAACGTGACCAAACATGCCATATTTTAGATCGTGTGAATCAAGCAACGCGCGAAATTCAACGATAAAGTCAGCTAATTTCTCAGGTGGCACTGCGGTATCTTCGGCGAATGCGATTGGTTTTTTAAAGCCTTTGGTCGCGCCTAGCAAGCCAACAGACTTTTTTCGCATCGCATAAATACGGTTTAGTTCTCCTAACTCCGAGCAAATCTGATAACCCAAAATCCCGCCGTTCTCTTGCGCGATATCATTGTCGAGTCGCTCACACAATGAATTAATGCGTTGTTGCTGTAACGTTTCATCATTGCTTGCGAACTCAACCATGTTTAAACCATCGGTTATTTTATCACTGCGCTGTGGGATCAAATCATGCACTGTATCCCAAATAATATCTTGTTTAGCCAAACCCAATACTTTGCTATCAACGGTTTCAACCGACGTTGCGCTCGCCTGCACCAGTTTTGGTGCGTCACGCAGCGCAGAATCAAAGCTGTCGTAAATAATATTAATCAGGGTACGCTGCTTAGGTATCTTGGTGATATTTAATTTAGCTTCGGTGATAAAGGCCAGTGAGCCTTCCGAACCGGTAAGAATACGGCTTAAGTTAAACTCCGACAAATCGTCATTGAAAACATTTTCTAAATCGTAGCCAGTAAGAAAGCGATTTAAACGTGGAAATTTATCTAAAATAAGTTGACGATTATCACGACAAATTGCAGCGACTTGTTTACTAATATTATTGGTGTGGGTGTTTTGTGCCTGCTCAATGTCGTCAATCGGCGTATTTTTAGTTTCTAACAATTGACCATTAATCAATACCGACGTTAGTTCTAATACGTGATCGGAGGTTTTACCGTACACTAAAGAGCCTTGCCCCGACGCATCTGTGCTTATCATGCCGCCGAGTGTCGCGCGGTTTGATGTTGAAAGATCTGGTGAGAAGAAATAACCATAAGGCTTCAAGAATTTATTTAACTGATCTTTAATCACACCAGTCTGTACCCTAACCCACCCTTGCTGCTCGTTTATTTCCAGTATGTTGTTCATGTGGCGTGACAAATCAACAATAATGCCATTGTTTAACGATTGTCCATTAGTGCCAGTACCGCCGCCACGCGCACTAAAAGTGATGGTATTGTACGGCGCCTTATTGGCCCATTTCGTGAGGATCAATAAATCGTTGGTGCTCTTCGGGAAAACTACCCCTTGCGGCAGGTTTTGATAGATGCTGTTGTCGGTTGATACGGCTAATCGAGCGCCGTAATCTTGCTCTATATCACCGCTAAATTCACTTTTTTCCAAGTCCTGTAAAAACAACAGGTATGTTTGGTCAATTAATTGATCGACGGAGAGTTTAGGTAACATAGCAGCAACTTATTCATGAACACGATACAGGGAATGACAATATATCATGATGGCTGCGGCGTTGCAGTAGCAACGATACAATTAACGAGCGGTTTTGGGGAAGTTTTTACATTCGTTATCACACGTAATAATCGCGATTATCGGCGTAATTTATTGTTCGCTTAAAAAATCACGATATCTTGTGAAAAATTACGGCATAATAGCAAAAAAACAAGGAGATAAAATAATGCGTTTACTACTAGCTATCATCATTCCATGGCTGCAATTTTTCACTATAGGTCGTCCATTGGCCGGTATCATTTGTTTGATATTGCAAATAACAGTCGTTGGCTGGATACCTGCCGCTATTTGGTCTGTGTATGCATTGAGCCAGTACAAGACTGACCAGAAAATTAACGATGCATTAAATCGTCGTTAAGCTGGGATCTTGCTAGCTCAATCAAGCCGTTGTGATTCATTACAACGGCTTTTTTGTTTTTAGGGCAGTGGTTAGGCTGGGGCTTTATAGCGATAATGATAAACCTTTAGACCTTTATCTTTTTCCAATTCTTGAAAGACAGATGGATTATCAACCGTCGCCACAAATTCGCATTCGGGTGCATGTTCACTCATTAATTGCTCTATAAATTGCTTGCCCAAATCTGGTGAATTCAGACAAATCAATAAATCGGCATTATCGGTGGCCAATAATGGTATTTTTCGCAATAACTTACCGTAATCTTTGCGCGCCACAAAACTACCCACTTGATTAGTCGGTGGATCAAAAATAATCGTTTGATAAGGGCCGTAACGTTTTAACTTGCCCCACGATTTGAATATGTCATGGCGAAAGAACTTAATGTTCGAGCAATCCATTTTATTTAACAGATGGTTTATTTTCCCTAACTTTAATGCGCCATGGCTCATGTCTATATTAACCACACTAGTTGCACCACCTGCGATTGCCGCTAATGAAAATGAGCAACTATAGCTAAAGAGATTAAGTACATTGCAGTCTTTACTATGCTCTTTTATCCATTGGCGCCCGTTAGCCATGTCTAAGAACAAACCATTGTTTTGTCCATCAAGCAATTTTACCTGATAGGTAATGCCATTTTCGATAACATGATGCGGTTGCGGTAATTCACCGCGCAACAACTCAACCGGTGAGCCTTGTAAAAAGCGGCGCTGTAATAATAATGCGCCATCAAAATCAGGGAACGCTTGGGCGATAACATCAATGATTTGTTGCTCGAATTCATCACTATATTCGCTAAACAGGGTAATAAAGATCGCGGGAGAAAACCAATCGATGGTGACTTGCTCTAAGCCAGGGAAGCATTTTCCGCGGCCGTGAAACAATCGCTTGGCCTGATCGTCTAATTGACCAAGGCGCAATTGCGTTAATAAGGTTTGCATGACATGAAGACTCAAGGCTAATAACTCAAGGGGATAACAAGGGCGCTGATTATACCCAAACTGCTCTAAAATGCGAGTTGGCGCCGCGTTGTTTTAACGCGGCGCCGTCATTTAATCTTTTTTCGCTAGCTTTTTAGCGTCGCTACTGACCTCGCCACCGGCTAGCACATTGTCGATATTGATGGTGGGAGAACTGTCACTGGTCGCGACATCGCCACCCAATAATAATGCTATCCACTTTGATGATTCACTAGACTCTAATCCTATCTTCACAATCATCGTCAAAGGCACCGACAATAACATGCCTACAGTGCCCAACAACCAACCCCAAAAGATTAGCGATAAAAAGATAACTAACGTTGATAGTCCTAAGCCTTTGCCCAGGAATCGCGGCTCAACCGCATTGCCCATCACCACGTTGACCACCGCATAAAGTGCAGCAACGCCCCCTGCCCCCGCAGGCCCTAATTGCACCAAGGCCAGTAAAACCGCAGGCAACGCCGCAATGATAGAACCGATATTAGGAATGTAGTTTAAAAGAAACGCTAATACGCCCCACAACACCCAATAATCAAGCTTTATGGCCCATAATGCAAGGCCAATGATGATGCCAGTAGCCATGCTAACCATGGTTTTAATCGCGATGTATTGATTAACAGAGCTCAGGAACTTGTCGATTTGCGCCATGCGCATATCAGGATCATCAAGCGCCAAATGCAGCTTCTTTGGCAGTGAATCTGCTTCGGCCAAAATAAAGATAACCGTTAGCAAAATTAGAAAGAAATTGGCCATCACCCCGCCAAAACCGCCCAATATAGTAGAGACAATCCCCATAGCAGCGCCAGGATCAAAATATTGAGTAATTTGTTCAATAGAAACTGGCAGATCATATTGCGCCAGCGTTGTCGAAAACCCACTGAACTTCTCTGCTAATTGCTGTTGATACAATGGCATCTGCGCACTAAAATCATTAACCGCTTTGCCCACAAGATTGGCCAACCACATACCCGCTAACACCACAAAAACAATGATCGAGGATATCGCAACGCCCTTGGGGATACGATAGGACACCATCGACTTTAAGATAGGGTTGCAAATAATAGCGATAAAAACCGATAAGAAAAATGGCACTAACACAGCGCTAGCCGCCTTAACTCCAGCTAGCACTATCACAATGGCGGCTAATAATACGGCGGTTTGAATCGATGAAGATAATTTAATTTTATTCACGTAATAGTTCTCAAGACGTTTTATTTAGGTAATTTAGCGAGTTTTAGTTGCAAAAACAATAACAAACAGCGTTTAATGGTGTTAATCCAGTTGTATTAATTAGTCATAGGAAATAACATGAGCCGCGAATTAGCAGTGATTAGAATAAAAAACTTACGATTACGCACTTTTATTGGCATTAATGTTGATGAAATTGCCAATCGACAAGACGTTATCATCAACGTTGAAATCCAGTATCCCGCTGAAAAAGCACGTCAAACCGACAACATGGAAGACGCATTAAACTATCGCACCATCACCAAAAAAATCATCGACTTGGTGGAGAATAATCGTTTCGCATTGCTTGAAAAAATGACCAACGATGTACTCGCCATTGCCAGTGAGCATCATTGGATCATTTCTGCCAGTGTTGAAATAGACAAACCGCACGCACTGCGATTTGCTGACTCTGTTTCTTTACAACTGACTTATACCCATAAACAATGACAATGCAGGTTTTGTAACGCTCTAAAGCCCAATCTACTTCGTTGCGCTCAATCCCAATAGCCAGCTATTAGTTGGCAACTTGCTCCTGCGTTGCCCTACTGTCGACATCCTTGTCGAAATCAATCGCGCGCCTTGTATATTGAATTTTATATCATTTACAAATTCCCGAATTTCCAATGATCACGGGTATATCAAGCCTAAGAGTATTGTTATTCATTGATTTTGATGTTGTCGGTCAACGACATTTGGCCGATAAATTCATCAAACGTCACCGCCTTTGAATATAAAAAACCTTGCAACATATCTGCGCCTAATGTTTTGCAACAACGGGCCTGCAGCTCGGTTTCAATGCCTTCGGTAACCACCAATAAATCTAATGCCTTGGCCAGGGCAAATATCGACTTAACCACTGGCGTTAAATTCTGCGGACTGAGATCGACCACAAACGAGCGGTCAATTTTCAATACATCAATTGGCAAGTCGTTTAGATAACTCAGTGATGAGTAGCCAGTTCCAAAATCATCTATCCATATTTGCGCACCCGCACTACGCCATAAGTTCATCGCTTTGGTACACTGCATGATGTCATTCATCATACCAGTTTCGGTAATTTCAAGACCAATGGTTTGGCATGGGTGTCGATGGTCATTCAACATGCGATAAATCTGATGCGTTACCTCGTTGTCCATCAAGCTTTGGCTAGAAATATTCACGGTTAATAGACAAGGTATATTAAGCTCAGCCATCTTTTTAGAGTCATTACATACTTGCTCTACTACCCATAACGTCAGCTCATTGATTAAGTTCGAGCCTTGTAACATCTCAATAAATTTATCAGGCATAATAAGCCCGTAGTCTGGGTGACGCCAGCGCACTAGCGCTTCCGCACCAATAAAACGATTTTTTTCTGTGCAATAAAATGGTTGATATAAAACATATAACTGATCGTTGGCTAGCGCTTCATGCAGCTCACTGCAAACGACATAGTGTAATTTAAACTCTTCTTTCATCAAATAGTTAAATACGCTAACTCGTCCTCGCCCTTGTTTTTTAGAGGCGTACATTGCCAAATCAGCATTTTTTAACAGCTCATCGGCGTCTTGACTATGTATTGGGTATAACGTGACTCCAATGCTTACCGATACAACTAACCATTTATTATTTAATTCTATGGGCTGGCTGCACACATTAATCAGTTGCATTGCAAGATCACTAGCCTCATGTTCGTTACGACAATGAGGAAGAACAACGACAAATTCATCACCACCCAACCGAGCTAGCAACAGGTGTTGCGTGTCTATGTTGTTGCTGCTGCAATAGGCTTCAACTGTGTTTTTTAAACGCAGTGCTATTTGTTGTAATAAAATATCCCCTGCTTTCTGGCCTTCACTATCATTAATTTGCTTGAATCTGTCTAAATCAATAAACAACAACGCATATTTACCTCGATGATTAGCCGCCCATAAAGTGATGTCACTCAAATGTTCGTTAAATTTACGCCGGTTTGCCAATTTCGTCAGTTCATCTTGATAGGCTATAGCCGTCATATGCTGATGACTTACCCGCAAACGATGGGTCATTGAGTTTAACGCGCTGGCTAATTGCCCAACTTCATCGTCGTGTTCGCTGTTAAAAACGATGTCTTTACGTTGGTGAGTGATGGCCAAACTCTTATTTGCCAGGTCTTGCATCGGTTTAAGCAATCGCCTAGTAAGTAACAGTGACAATGGTAAACACAATACGATAAGAAAAAACAATACAACGAATAAACTCTGTAACATTCGATTGCTAAAATCATCATTTTCTTGCGCCACGTTTTTCTTGAAATGTGAAATATCTTGTTCAACCTGACTAAACTTCAAACCAAAAGCAATACCACCGTAAAGCACCCCTTTCACCTGAATAGGTTCAATGACATGGATAATTTTACCAATTTTTTTGACCACTAACTCATTCGTTGGAGAGAGTTCCACTTTTGGCATTTGAGAGATCGGTTGTGCGAATAATAATAATAGTGCGCTGCCGTCGTGCACTATATTTTGTTGGGCATCAAACACGTAAACATAATCAATTTCGTTACTGTCGGATAACTTATCAATTATTTTTTTAATTGACGCCATGTCGAAATCAAATAATGGTTGCCTTAAATCTTCGCTCAATTTAGTGGCCAACAAATGAATATCTCGAACAATTTGCTGCGTCACAGCAGATTCTATTTGCTGTTGTCCGTTGCGTACTATTTGCTGCTTCATCGTCTGACTGAAAATAAAAATAGCGGCCATCATTGACATTGACGCCATCACTGTTGTTGCAATGAGGATCATCGCAAATTTAAACGAAATAGATTTTTTATTAAATAGCATTAATTATCAAACATGCGGTCTCTAATAAAATCGCTATTAGTAATGTAAATGTAGTATTCATGCTCTCTCTATTTATAGAATCCATGTCTTTATCACGCTATTCCAAGCTGCAATAACCTCAAACTATTTGCATGCAACAAACTACATAATCATGCTTAATAATTAGATTAAATGATTCCCCCATTAAAACAATAGAGTGCTGGGATATTTCGATAATATTTTGAGAAAAACAAACCAGCAATGACACTTTATGCGGATGAATGACCTATAAGCTAGCACTAAATGGTGACGGGTTTTATCGTTCTAGAGTGTAATAGCAATGCCGACAATTATCTGGTCACTTGGCCTGCTTTAAACTAATGATTACATCGTTGCTCTAATATCACGCGCCTTGCCGACAAAAAGTAGGTGTTTATGTGTAGTCTGAAACAAGGAACATGTGTACTAATGAATTATTCCCGACGTACAACAAGCTCGCATATTTATCGGAATTGGTATCATTAGATATTGTGAGCGGGGATAAAGCGGCATAAAAAAGCAACCATTGCTTAACGGCGATGGAGGCCATTTTGCAATGATTGCTATTTAATATAAAGCTAATTTGCGCCGTGATGACAGACATTAGGCGCAGTATATTTTAGCCAAATATTTTGTGTAGCAAAGAAATAACGTCGTCGATTTTTTTACCGGCTTCTACTTGTGCCACATTCGAGTTACTATGTTCGGCAATAAAGGAAGGTACTTCATCGGACGCTAATACTCTGTCAACAAGTGCACTCGCTGACTCTTTTGAGCGCTTACCACCGCCAGTGCTGCGACTTTTTGCAGGTCGACTAAGTGCCTTTAAGTATTTAGATTTTAGCGCCGTTGTCTCATCTGCATATAACAACATATCGATAAGTATTGCGCGGTTATGCCAGAAAAACTGCTCTTCTTCGATCTCTGGCAATTCACTATTCCACCAACTTGTTTGTCTGATAGAGGTGATTAATTCTTTCCAGTAGCCAGCGAAATCTGTATTAGAAATACGCTTTAAGCCCAAACCTTGACAATAAGCGTCTAATTTTGCGCTAGTGACTACCACAAATTGGTCAGGACGGCGCATCGCTAATAAGCGAGTTGCAGGACCTAGCAACGCTTTCTCTTCAATGCTTTTGAATACATCAACATAAAGTGCAATAAATGCATCGTAATGCGCTTTATCAACCGCGCCTTCCAATGGAATTTCTGCTAATGCTGTATCAAACAGTTGAGCGTTGTCGTCCAATAACTGGTGAAATACTTTAGCGGTTTTAGTACTGCCAAACCATTCAACGTCGAAATTGAATATTGATGGATCGTGATTAGCTGTGTGCTTGCCAGCAACGGCCATACGATCTTCACTGATTAACGATTTTAGGCCATCGGCTTTAATGTTCGCAACATACTCTAACAATCTGCGACGCTCATCAAATGCGTTTACAGTTGCATGCTTTTGCATGAATTTCGCGTAAAACGGCCATGGCGCAACTTTTGCCAATCGCAACTGATTAATGCTGATGCCGCTCATTAATAAATCAGTTAACTTTTTTAGCGGCTTAACTTGATCGTCTTCGAGCAAGTCACGGTTGACTCGATTGACACAAATGTCAATCATCTCAACACACCAAGCGTTAAAATCGCTAGGCTCGCTTTCAACTTTAACAGCCATTAAATTTAAGCTTAATAGTTCAGCTTGCTTAAGTGCATTTTGATAGACAACTGTTTCGTTGTCTGACAATGACATTTTTGAAGGGGAAATTAATAATGTTTTCACTAAAAAAATAAACTCCGAAAAACACACCTCTTCATAAAAGGTGCTGGTAGATAGCTAATTAGCCACATATCATACGGAGTTGCGCCAAATAAACAAATATTAATGTAAATAATAGTGATTTTTTGTTAATTATATTGACTAATCCAGGCATATTTTTAAGACGTACACGCTTTATTTATGCGGCTTTAGTGCTACATTCGTTAATTAACTAGAATTATTCAAAGTAGTGATTGCTATTGGGAATTATCCTCTTTAAGATCGCTTTATTAATTTTAACCTAAGGAAAACCCAATGATAAATCGCAAATTAATTCTTGCCACTGCCATATTCGTCTGTAGTTCAATGGCAAATGCTGCCGAGCATACTGTCAAGATGCTGACTTCTGGTGCTAACGGTCAAATGATGGTGATGGAGCCTGCTTTTATTAAAATAGCTAAAGGCGATACTGTTAAATTTGTACCAAGTGATGCAACGCATAACGCCCAGTCATATTCAGTACCAGCAGGAGCGGCCTCGTTTATGACCCCTATGGGACAAACGGCTAGCGTGACGTTTTCCCAAGACGGTGTTTATCTGTATAAATGCATACCTCATTTGCCGCTAGGCATGGTAGGTGTCATTCAAGTTGGCAAGGCGGTTAATTTAGCGCAAGCGAAACAAGATAGCGTTAAATTAAAAGCATTGATGGCCTTAAATAAAGAGCGCCTAGATAAAATAATGGCGCAAATAAAATAATAATAGCACTGTGTAGCAAGGCTGTGTCTCCTTCTGCTTTTGTCAAAGCATCTGCACAATTCAGGTCTCCCTGAATGTGAAGAAGCCTT
>JABSRV010000030.1:15276-22944 GCA_013214905.1 Psychrobium sp.
AACTCCATCACCAACCCTCTTTATTCAAGCCTTCTATCGCAATCTGACAATTTTTAAACAGGTGTTATATTCTCATTTTAATGTAGACTAATGTTTACAAATTAACCTGTTTAATTATTAGATCGACTCAAGGAGATATCGACGTGACCACCCTACTATTTTTACTCATTGTATTCGCAGGCTTTGGTGCTTTGGCGTATAAGAGAGCATCATTAATTTCATTTACAGCGGCATTCACCGCAGCGTTATTATTGTTATCGCTAATGACACAGGTATCTAATTTCATTTGGCTGTTGTTTGTGCTGCTAGCTATCCCTTTAAATGTGACCACGTTTAGACAGCAATATATTAGTGTGCATTTACTCAAAATATATCGCTCAATTATGCCGGAAATGTCTCGCACAGAAAAAGAAGCTATCGATGCAGGCACAACTTGGTGGGAAGCCGATTTATTTAGCGGCGCGCCTGACTGGAAAAAACTGCATAATTACCCAACACCACGTTTGAGCGTGCAAGAACAAGATTTCCTAGACGGTCCTGTTGAAGTGGCTTGTTCAATGGCCAACGAACATCAGATTTGTCATGAGCTTGCGGATTTACCGCCTGAGTTATGGCAATACCTAAAAGATAATGGTTTTTTCGCCATGATCATCAAAAAGAAATATGGCGGTTTAGAGTTTTCGGCATTCGCTCAATCACGCGTGTTGCAAAAACTTTCAGGTATTAGCACCGTATTAGCCTCCACTGTCGGTGTGCCAAATTCTCTTGGGCCTGGCGAATTATTACAGCATTACGGCACCGAACAGCAAAAAGATTATTACTTACCGCGTTTAGCCAAGGGCGATGAAATTCCTTGTTTTGCACTAACCAGCCCAGAAGCTGGTTCTGACGCTGGCGCCATTCCTGATCGCGGCATCGTCTGTAAAGGACAATGGCAAGGCGAAGAAGTCTTAGGCATGCGCATTACGTGGAATAAGCGTTACATTACGCTAGCACCCGTAGCGACTGTCTTGGGGCTAGCGTTTAAACTAGACGATCCCGACGGATTACTTGGCGACACTAAAGAGCTAGGCATTACCTGTGCGTTAATCCCAACAGATATTGAAGGTGTTGAAATTGGTCGCCGTCATTTCCCACTAAACGTAATGTTTCAAAATGGCCCTACCAGAGGCAACGATGTCTTTTTCCCACTAGATTTTATCATTGGTGGTCCAGAAATGGCTGGCCGTGGCTGGCAAATGTTAGTGGAATGTTTGTCGGTTGGACGTGGCATTACCCTGCCTTCTAACTCTACCGGCGGCGTAAAAACACTGGCATTGGCCAGTGGCGCTTATAGTCGCATTAGACGCCAGTTTAAGGTACCTATCGGTAAGATGGAGGGTGTAGAAGAGCCATTGGCACGATTGGGCGGTAATGCCTATTTGATGGATGCTGTAACAACCATGACTACCGGTGCTATCGATCTTGGTGAAAAACCTTCGGTTGTTACTGCCATTGTTAAATATCATTTGACCGATCGCATGCAAGGTTGTGTTATTGACGCGATGGACATTCATGGCGGCAAAGGTATTTGCTTAGGCCCTAATAACTACGTTGGACGTGGGTATCAAGGCGCGCCAATTGCTATCACTGTTGAAGGGGCCAATATATTAACGCGTTCACTCATTATTTACGGTCAAGGCGCCATTCGCTGTCATCCATACGTATTGGCCGAATTAGACGCCGCTAATAACAGCGACGAAAAACAAGCACTTGAGGCATTCGACAAAGCCGTCTTTGGTCATATTGGTTTCGCCATTAGTAACTTCTGCCGTGGTTTGTGGTTAGGCCTGACCAATAGCCGATTTTCGGCGTCGCCATTTCAAGATGAAACCAAGCGTTATTATCAGCACATGAATCGTTTTTCATCCAACTTGGCTTTTTTCTCTGACATTGCCATGGCGTGTTTGGGCGGCGAATTAAAACGTAAAGAGCGTATTTCAGCGCGCTTGGGCGATATTCTAAGCCAATTATATCTGTGTAGTGCGACCTTAAAACGCTACGATGATGAAGGCCGTCAACAAGGCGATTTACCTCTTCTTCATTGGGCTGTTCGTGACTCACTATTTAAAGCACAAACGGCGTTAGATGAGTTATTACGTAACTTCCCTATTAGCTGGGTTGGCAAGCTTTTACGTATTGTGATGTACCCTACTGGCATTACATTAGTGGCTACAACCGATGCATTAGATCATCAAGTTGCTAGTCTATTACAAGCACCTAGTGTGACTCGTGACAGACTGGGCGCAGGTCAATATTGGACAGTATCAGATAACAATGCAGTGGGTGTACAAGAAGAGACATTGTTAAATGTGATTGCCAGCGAAAAGATCATCAAAAAGATCAGCCAAGCAACTGGTGAGCGTGAACAGCTGATTTTCCTTGATAAGCTTGCGGATAAAGCATTAGCGCTAGGCTGTATTACAGAAGAGGAAGCCGAGCACTTGCGCATTACCGAGAAGGGTCGTTTAAGTGCCATTAACGTCGATGACTTTAGCAGCGAACAACTTGAGGCAAAGACAAGTTAATTAACTCTTTTTTTTTAATTTGACAATAAAAAAGGTGGCTTAGCCACCTTTTTTATTTACTAAGTTTTAGCAAACTAATCCATTTCGCTAATCCAGGCTAATTGCACTGCTTCTAATACTCGCTCGCCACAGTGGGCAGGGTCGTCATCAAAGTTATCCAATGCAATAATCCATTGCATAAGCTGTGGGAAATGTAACGACTTAGGGTCAACCTCTGAATGCTCTTCCATAAGGTCTAGTGCGATATCTAAAGAATCTATCCAACGAAGTCCCATCTTAACTCCTTAATGACGCAGCGCGGCGTCTAAATGATCAACAATTTCAGCCCAATCAGAATCTTGAGCAATGGCTTCTTGCAAAAAAGCGGCTTGAGCGGGCGTCCAGTATTCACCCTGCTCTATTTTTTGATTATCGACTAATCGATGTTCACTCAGAAATTGATTAATTTGCTCCGTCTCACTGGGTAATCCAAGCTGTGCAAAAAGAGTATTCATACTGTAGTGATTGCTAGTATCCATAAATAAGGTCTCTTCATTAATTTATCGTGTTGTCTTTTATACTATAGCCTAAAGCCGTTCGATTATTAACAGCTATTATGCGCATTACATCGCATGGAGCATGATGTAAGACGGCTTCAGCCGATCCGCAGGATGACGGACATGATGTCAGGCACAAAAAAAAAGCGTGTCGGTTTTACCCGACACGCTTCTTATAGTGTGCAATTATTGTTTATTTTTTAACAACATCTGCATCAAAGACTGGAATAACCGTTCCGCCACTAGCAATAAACGATGCCAATTGTTTTTGCATTTCAATAAGCACCTTGGTATTGCCTTCAAGCGTATTGCCGCCGTGGGCTGGATTAGGTGTCAATATAGAGCTGTGATGGCCGTCTGTGAAACGCACCACGCCCGATACTTGCTTGTCTGCTTCAGCTGCCGTTGTTTCGGTAATTGATTGCAGTCCCATCATCGCGACTAAAGGCTCTGTACCGGCTAACGGAGAACCAACGGTTACATTAGGAATAACCTGATCAGGTTTGTTGTCAGCGCCATCGCCAACCACTTCCATTAAATGAATCGCATCGGTATTACCCGCTAAGGTGCTTGCGTAATTGATTGGGTCGCCCGCATCAATAATCGTTTGCGCCGCAAAGTTAAATTGCAACGAGAATGGTGCATATACTGCATCAACTAACTGGGTGTAAACCGGTGAATTAGCGTCTTTCAGATTCTTTAAGTCTTCTTTGCTAATACCCTTTGATGCCGCTGCGCCTTCAAGCAAACCTTGGAAGGTTGCTGACCCCGTCAAACCTTTTTTAACAACGGGTGCGAAAGATGGAGACTCAAGCAACAAACCAGGAATACCGCCGCCTGGCGCTAACAATGAAACAGCCTTTATGGCAAATGCATTTGGAATGGCAGAGCCATCGCTTGGGTTAACCAAGCCAGAGTTTGCCATCGCCGCAAATGTAATGCCGGTAATGCCGCCCAATGAATGACCGTAGAAGCTAACATTTGTTGGATCAATGTCTAACGCTTGAGCCCCTGGTGATGCCCATAACGACATGCGAAGGGCTAACAAATCAAGCTCTGATTGACGCAAATTGTCACGTCCGGTTAGCAAACTGGCCAAGTTAAGATAGGCAGTCGCGCCGTCAGCGCTTGATGCACTTAACGGTACTTCAGTTGTTCCAACAGTCATCATGCCGGCACGTTCGCCATGCAATGGATGATCAATGGCCACTACAGCGATACCGGCGTTAGCCAATGCGCCTGCAATTGGCAATAACGTTTCTTTGGTGGTGGTAATACCATGTTGATAAATTAATACCGGCCAACCTGCAGCAGGTTTTTCCATCGCGTCTTTACCCATCAAAGTTCGAATCTTATTAATTTCTTCCAAGTTTGGCATAGAGACTAACATTTTGATTTGCGCGTCAGGATTGGTTGGGCGTAAAATCGGGTTAAATTTCGTAGTATGACGCATCATGTCTAGTGGAATTTTAGTGCCGTTAATATCTAGGCTAAAATTCATACCAACAAGCATTGCAGGATTACCAGTGAACGGTCCACGGCCAAATGCAGGTGCTTGTGCGGCATATTGCGCGCCAAAAGATTCTTGCGTTAATACGCCAGATTGCAACGCACCAAGTACGGTAACGGGGCTATCGCCTAACGCTTGGAAACGACTAAACAACTGTGGACAGTCGGTTGCATTAAGACCTGCAGCGCCTACTGAACATTTGTCGCTTGATGGCTTTTCTAAATAATAAGGTGCATGCAGTGTAGACACATACATGTTCGCCAAGTTAGCCGTCGCAAACGCAGTTTGACCGGCAATGGTTGCCAAATCAATCGCGCCAGCGCCTACTAACATTTGACCGGCGGTGTAAGTCGTAAAAGTCATTGCATCAATCGTTGGTGCATTATTCAACATCATCAATTTGGCAGTTTCTAATACATCACTAATCGATTGCGTGGTGAAACCAGCTGAATAAACAACGTCTTCTTTATCAACACCTGCGCCGCTAAGACCATTTTCATATGAGTTAATAATGACTTGCAGGCCTAACTGGCTTGGTAACGGTAATGGATGCGTAGTAACGTCCATGCGCACCGACTCGTAAGTCGATGAAGGCGCGATTGAGTTATTGTTTTCATCTTTAATTTTAGTCGTTACCGCAAGCAAGTAACCTTGCTTGGCTTTTAACGGCTTAATCGGCACGATAAGAATTTGAGTTCCGCTGGCTTTGGTTACAAAATCAACGCCAAACGTTAACTCAGTGCCAACACTACATGCACTTACTGCAGGTTCAGCTTGGCAATCGGCGCTTGGCGACAAAGGTCCGCCTAAAACAGCTTCAAAAATACGAACGGCGCCCGGCTGAAATACACTGGCAGCGTCTAGTATCACGTCACCAGGTGTGACAACGTCGATAACAAATGGCGCGATTGTTGACCAACCATCTAATGCACCAATCGCGGTGCTTGGATCGGTGTAGTCGGCCATTTTCATTAACTTGGCGGCAGCAGTTTCCGCTGGCATATTTATCGTGCCATCGGTGGTACCACTAAATAAAAGATCATTTGGTACAGCAAGAACTGCGTTTGCTGGGTCAAAAACAATGCGCGATAATGGTTCAGTTGTTACACCGTCATCTTTCGCCTGTTGTTTTAGGTCATCTATAGTATCGCTTTCACAGCCAGAAAGTCCTAGCGCACTCGCTATCGCGACACCAAGTAATAATTTTTTCATATAATTCCCCACTTCCTTAATTTATTATTTTTAATTCTCATCTTAAGCTTGTTACAATAGCTAAAATGGTAAAGATTCTGTTGAATAATCATTAGAGTTAGCGAACAACTTAACCTAAAGAATCTTAATAATCTATACCTTTACAGTACATTTTTAGCTAAAATCTGTTGGAAATTCAGTCAAATATTTAAAACATTCGTTTAAATGTTATTTTCGGGTTAGATAAAATACTCTAATCTTTTTTTTATTAGGACACTAAATGTTGGATTATACGGTCAAAGAAAACGCCTTACAGGGCAAAGTCATTTTGATTACAGGCGCAGGGGCAGGCATTGGCCGCCAAGCTGCAATATCCTATGCACAGCAAGGCGCCAGCGTCTTATTATTAGGAAAAACAGTGGCTAAACTCGAAGCTGTTTATGATGAAATCGTTGCAGCGGGCAACCCTGAGCCGTCGATAATCCCATTGGATCTAAAAGGCGCGACCGAACAACACTATTTGGACATGTGCGACACCATCCAAATGCAGTACAAGCGTTTAGATGGCGTCTTGCATAACGCTGCAATAATTACTGTTTTGTCACAATTTGAACAAATTGAACAAGATAGCTTTGATGACGTGATGCAAGTGAATGTTAAGGCACCGTTTTTAATGACCAAATCGTTATTGCCATTATTAAAGCGTACGCCCAATAGCTCACTAGTCTTCACTTCAAGCAGTGTCGGTAGACAAGGCCGTGCCTATTGGGGAACCTATGCCATGTCAAAGTTTGCCACCGAAGGCATGATGCAAATTTTGGCTGACGAATTGGAAAATACCAGTGTCCGAGCCAATTGTATAAACCCAGGTGCAACAAAAACCGATATGCGAACTCGCGCATTCCCCGGTGAGGATCACAGCAAACTAGCTACGCCGTTGTCTTTAATGCCGTTATATATTTATTTAATGAGCGATGAGAGTAACGACGTTAATGGACAGTCTATCGACGCACAGCCTAAGTAAGTAGCCCATGGCGAAGTACTACTTAGAATAGTGGTAAATTTTTCGGCGGTGATACCACCATATCATCGCCTTTATTTTGACGTTGGTTTTGGTCGCGCTCTTTACGCCTCCGCCGTCTGGTGCACAATTTTAATACCTTGCTTTTATCACCGTTTGAAAATTTAAGCCAATGAAATCGCTCGTCTCGACTTCTAAAACACCCTTTGCAATAGCCTTTTACATTCACTTCACAGATCCCAACACATGGACTTTCCACTTCAAAAAGTTGTAATTGATCGCGGATCTCTTCAGTCATTGCTTGATTAGCCTTATCTATTCGCAAAGTTAACAGTGGCGCTATGCTGTCTAATGTAGCGTTCACTTAATAACCAAACTAAGCCTAAACGGATATCATCGCTACTATAATTTCAGTTTTTATCTCCTCACCCTCTCATAAATTTATTGCTAGGGTTGATTCAATCGCCGATAATGACTTTAATTAACGTCAAACAAGCTAGGTCATAACATGGGCAACCCCTATAGAGTTCAAGCGATACCCGCATTTAATGACAATTATATTTGGTTAATTGTCGATGCTAACTCTAATCAATGTGTGGTGGTAGATCCTGGCGACGCCGCGCCGGTCATTAGCTATATAACAAAACACCAACTCACCTTAACCGGAATATTGATTACCCATCACCATCGTGATCACGTCGGCGGTGTCGTAGAGTTGTTACAGCAATCTCAGTTACCCATTCCTGTTTACGGCCCTGAAAAAGAAGCGACCCATGTAGTCACTCAGCCCCTAAAGGATGGTGATAGCGTCAACTTATTTTCAAGCACAACGTTTCATATTAT
>JABSRV010000300.1 GCA_013214905.1 Psychrobium sp.
GTTGCCACAGCGTACTGTATACACAGTCGCTTCTTTGCCACTCATCAGTTGGCTTAACACTTCGTCGATAAGACCGTCGTCAACGAGTGGTTGTATTTGTTTTGGTATTTTCATCCGCTCGTTATACCTTGTTTCCGTCCATGATGATATACCCAACCACTACGAATATGGATTTATGTTATCTAAGGGCTAAAAAGGCGTTAACTATACCCATAACCATTGGAAATACGGGAATTTGTAAATGATATAAAATTCGATATACAAGGCGTGCGATGGATGTCGACAGTAGGGCAACGCAGGAGCAGCTTGCCGATCAATAGCTTGCTATTGGGATTGAGCACAATGCAGTAGATTAGGTTTTAGAGCGTTACAAAACCTGCATATTCATTGGTTATGGGTATCACTCTTTATCTTCGATGTATGGTGCGCAAAAGTCATGTAATAAAATGTAAGGAGATATTGAAATATATGATTAAATTGCTAAACGCTAATCAAGAATTGTGCGCCACGAGGTAAGTTAATACTAAACGTGCTGCCTTGTTGCTGTGTTGGACAATATTCAATGGTGCCATGCATTAGCTGCACCACAAGATTGTAAGCAATGCTTAAGCCTATACCTATGTTTTTATTACCCATGTTAGACGTATAAAATGGTTCAAAAATTCGATCGTGCATCGCGGAATTGATGCCTTGCCCATTGTCCTTAAAAGTAATATTGATAGATTCGCTGTTTATCACGATGTTTATCTCAATAATCACAGCAGTCGCATCAATAAAAGCATGATGTGCGCTATTGAGCATTAACTGAGAGAACACTTTTTCTAATGCTTTGGGATAACCTCGAATTTGTGGTGTCTCGCCACTAATATGCAACTTTGAGATTGGCTGGGTTAATTGTTGGTTGCTATTAATGGCGCTGCGTTTGATTACACCGACTAAATCAAATTCTTGATAATCTTCAGCTTCTACACTGGAAGAAATTAACTTGAATTTGTCCACCAACTCGCTACAGCGGTTAATTGAGTCCACCGCAAGAGTTGAAGCATGGCCAAGCTCCTTCATTAATTCTCTCATTTTTTGCTTACTAATTTGGCCATCACTCAATGCTTGGTTAAGCACATTAAGCAATGACTCAATATGCGATACGGCGGTTAACCCTATGCCCAAAGGCGTATTCATTTGGTGAGCCATGCCAGTTACCAAGGTTGTCATTGCTATCATTTTTTCAGATTCGAGTAATTTATTTTGCGTGCTACGCAGCTGATTTAGCGCCACCGATAGACTTTGATTTACTGCACTAATCTTTTGACGCTCAAAACTTAATATCCATAGAAATATCAGTAAGCTAAGAACGACGATTATGCCAATCATCAAATATATAAGATTATATTTTTGTTGCGTCTTTGCCTCTAAGGCTTGCAATGCATTAATCCTTTTTAATTGCACTATATTTGAGTCTTTGCCTACTATGCCCGAATTACTGACAAATTCCGCGAGTTGAGTTTGGGCCTTAAGCGACATGATTTTCTGAGTGATTTTATGATAATTTATCGCGGCGTCAAATGCGTTCTCATATTGACCAATGCTGGCGTAAAGATTTTGTTGTAATAAATAACTTTCACTTAACGATGTGTGGCGGTCGTGTTGCTGAGCAGTTTTGATGATTACATCAAGTAATTCAAGTGTTTTAACCTGCTCTTGCTCGACAAAATAAATATTAGCTAACGCCAATTTACTCCTAAGAAAAGCGGAAATATAATTGTATTGGTGGCTAATTTGAATCGATAAATACAAGTACTCTTTCGCTTTTTTTAGTTCGCCTTCAACAATATAGACAGTCGCTAAATCATGATATGACTCCGCGCTGGCCGCATGTAAGTTGTTTGTCAATCGAATGTCTAACGCCTTAGCAAACAACTTTTTGGCTTCTTTGTACTGGCTTAACCCAAAAAATGCCTGGCCCAAGTTGTTATAGGCATTGCTGACACTGTCGGGTATATTTTCTCTTTTAAAATAGGCTAACGATTGTTGTAAATGAGGTAGAGCATCTCGATAATAACCAAGTTGCACCGAGATATATCCAATGTTACTTACTGACACTATTCTAAAAAACTCATTATTATAGGAGCTATTAAACTGTTGATAAGCGTTAAGATGAGAGCTTAGTGCCGCTTCAATATTTTGACTTCGCCAATTAATTGCTGCCATTGTATTGTGATAAAGCCACTTAAATTCAGGGTTTTTATTTTCACCGATCAAAGAGATGACATCACGCAGTATATTTTTCGCTTTTGATAATCTATTTGCTCTAATATGTGCTTTCGCCTGCCACACATTCAGATAAACACGTTGGCTCAAGTCTAATTTGCCTTTCGTCGTGTCGATAAAGGTGCGTATATCTTGCAGAGCAAGGTCTGGGTTAGTCGCTATTTTATGTTCGATGCTCTGTTGCAACGCCAAATAACGTTCGGCTGATGCGAGTGTGAATTGCACAGGGTTAACAGTCGGGTCATTTACGCTAGAAGCAATACAAATTTGCTCTGCCAATAACATTGACAGCAATAGTAAACAGTTAATAGCCTTTCGCATATCCTTTGTCTATATCCTATACGTCATGGCGTGATATCGAAGTATCACGGGTATTCGTTACAGATAATTATAGACTGATACTTAGTAATGTGCTTTTTGCTTACACATTCAATTAGCCGAAGGTGATTAACGGGTGTTTATATCCTCCAAATGATTAATATATAGTTCAAAATGGCTGCAAGAATAAATCTCGCCTTTAACGCTGGCAAAGTTTTCTGTGGTTTTTACGTTCTCAAATTTATGTTTGTGCAGTACCCTTACCGATGCATTATTGTTGTGTAATACATTGGCGTAAATGAGTTTTAATGAGGTGTTTCTTCTTATAAATTTAAGCATTTGCTCGATGCCATATCCTGCGACTCCCCGTCCTATCGCTTGTTTGGCGACCCGATAGCCAATTTCGGCTGATTGACTATCAAGACAAATATTTTTAAGGTTAACGCGTGCCACAATAACGTTGTTTTGATAAACAAGGCCGCTATAAACGCTACCCATTTTTTGCGAATTTAAAAGTTGTGCTATATGTGTTTCAACGCCCCCCTTTTGATAAAAACATTCACTTCTTGGCGTTATCATCTGCTCAAACCAGGCGCGATTTTCATTCTCAAATTGAGACAAGGCCGACAAATCGTTGGCACGAAGGTGCTTAAAAATCATTTACGTCCTCCTTGCCTCGATTAATTAAAGGTTATGAATCATTCAGCTGTAACACATAGTCGATAGCGCCGGTGATTGCGGCGACTTGCGCTAGAATACAATCGTCATCATTAACCAATGGACTGTCAGGGTAGACCTCAGTGGTTGTTGCATAATCACTGTCGCTAAAACCGATACACAATCCCAAAGCTTTGGTGGCGTAATTAATGACGCCTTCTTGCTCTGTCGTTACGCCAATGAGTCGTCCACTGTCATCAGAGGGTGCAATATGGGTAACCTTGCGTACATTTTCGACGACAAATTTTTGGAATTCAAAGACAGGTTTATCTGTATCACCCACAAGATAAAAGCCATCGGGGATGTTCCACTGTGCTTGCACTCTAGCATCTCGCGCTGCCAATGCAGGACGAAATACACTATTGTCAGTATCGGTAGTTTCATGTAAATCAACATGCACATCAATGTTAATCTGCAATGCGCTAATGGCTTGTATTAACGCTGCAGATTCTTCACTAGGGCTGTTGTCGATAAAGTGACGATTAGGATCTATGGTCAATGGGTTCCAGCGGTTAATGGTTTCATAACCCCATGGGCTAATACAAGGAGCGACCACAATGTTAAAATTCTCGCTGTAGCGTTGTCCGTGAGATTGCAAAAAACGTAACGCGCCGTGCACGCCGCTAGTTTCGTAACCATGCACGCCACCAG
>JABSRV010000301.1 GCA_013214905.1 Psychrobium sp.
ACAACGTGCCGGGGTGTAAAGAATTCTGATTAGAGTCAACACCAATCGCCAACACATGATGCTCTTTTGCTGCCTGATAAACGCCTAAACCTGAACCACCGGCAGCGGCAAAAATCACATCAACGCCGTGCTCAATTTGATGATAAGCGAGCTCTAAGCCTTTACTAGGATCATTCCACGCATGCAGCGTTGAACCGACATAATTTCTTAGCACCTCAATATCGGTATTAACCGACTGCGCGCCGAGTCGAAAACCACAACTAAATTTTTTAATCAGTGGAATTTCCATACCGCCAACAAAGCCAATAATGCCTGACTTACTGCTTAAGGCTGCTAAAACACCGGCCAAATAAGCGCCATGATCTTCATCAAAGGTAATAGACTGCACATTAGGCAAGTCTATCTCACTATCAATAATCACGAATGAAACATCTGGATAACGCAGCGCGGCATTGCGAATGGCGGGAGCAGTAGCATAACCAACACCGATAATGGGTGAGTAACCACGGCGCGCCAATTTCATCACACCCAGTTGGGTTTGCGCGCCATTGACCGGTTCAAATTCTTTAACCTCAAGTCCTTTGGCGCGCAGTGCTTGCACGCCATTGACAAAAACAGCTTGGTTAAAAGAGTGATCAAATTTGCTGGGGCGATCGTAAACGACCGCCGCCCGTGAAGGTAAGATAGTCTGGCTAGCGGCCACCACGGATGAGACACTGCTTAAACCAACAAGCAGCATAAAAAAAAGAGTCATTGGTAGCGCTTTAATCGACAAATATCGCTCCTAAGCGGAATGGGTAATAATATCAAAAGGTAATTTAGAATATTTACTGTAACACCTTTCAGCCAATACTGACGATATCCGATCAACTGTGCTGGGGCATGGCAATAGAGACTGACTTTAACAAACGATTAGTCTTGCGATTAACTAGATCAACCTTGGCCAATTGCTGCTCGATAGCCCAATCAATATGCTCTTGCACGAGGGCGCTGCAATCATTCTTTTTCTCTTGCAACGCTTGTACAATGTCATCTGAATAAGGAGCATTGCCTAGCGCCACCGAAATATTACGTAACCAGCGTTCATGACCGATGCGGCGAATAGCCGATCCTTCGGTTTGCTTAAGAAAATACTCTTCGCTCCATGTATATAATGTCAATAACTGCGGCGAATGCAGATCTTTGCGTGGCTTAAAATCATCTTCAACGCTAGCCTGTGCAAACTTATTCCACGGACAAATAAGCTGGCAATCATCGCAACCATAAATTCGATTGCCAATGGCTTTCCTGAAATGCAGCGGAATTTCACCACTATGCTCAATGGTTAAATAAGAAATACAGCGCCGGCCATCAACCACATAGGGCTCAACGATAGCTTGCGTCGGACAAATGGTAATGCATGCAACACATTTACCGCACTTATCTTCCACAGGCGATGACACTGGCAATGGAATGTTAACCAGCAATTCACCAAGAAAGAAAAATGAGCCAGCTTGCTCGTTTAGAATCAACGAATGTTTGCCAACCCAACCTAAACCTGCTTTTTCCGCCAACGGACGCTCCATAATAGGCGCTGAATCAACAAACGGGCGCGCAATGAGGTGACTCACTTCTATTTCAATTTTTTGCTGCAGTTTCTTTAATCGGTTACGCATCATCTTATGATAATCACGTCCGGTAGCGTAACGACTGATATAAGCGTTGGTGGGATCTTTCATAGTCGAGACAATTTTCGCATCATGAGGCAAATAATCCAACCGCACGCTAATGACGCGTAAGGTGCCCGGCAATAATTCATCGGCGCGTGCGCGCATTAATCCATGGCGCTGCATGTAATCCATGGTGCCGTGATAACCGTTGTCTAGCCATTTAAGCAACGCGGCTTCGTGGCTTTCCAGATCTGTATCGCAAATACCAACGCCATTAAAGCCAAGTTCTAATGCCCAAGCTTCAATTTTCTGTGCTAGTTGTTGATAAAAGGCTGAATTTTCCACGATAATGCTCAAGATTAATAACCGCGCCACTTTAACAGTTTTGCGCTTAAATAGCTCTATTGCCTATATAACCTGAGCTCGTAGTCAGGCTATATAATATTAACGATGACCTTAATACTTGGTGCATGTTCAAAATTGAGGGTAACGACAAACGATTGTCCTTGGTGCAGCGTTTCATTTAAACCCATTAACATAATATGGTAAGCACCTGGTTTAAACGTGACAGTTTGCCCCGCCTTAATCAGCAGCTCATCAACATGAATCATCGAGTTCATACCCTCATCAACCAAATTTTGATGCAACATAGCCATCTCGGAAATCGAACTAGACATTGAAACAAGACGCTCGTCAGTCAGTCCGTTATTATACAATGTTAAATAAGCAGCGCCATTTTTCGCTACGGGCGGTAATTGCCTAGCCCATGCATTCTGTACCACTATCGATAGGCTTGGCTGCTCGGCATCAATTTCAGTTTCGCTGTAAAAAAATAAGCAGCTAACAACACTAGCCGCCAAAACAATAATCGTCACCACCAAAACTGCATATAATTTTTTCATAAATCCCTCTGCATCTTATTTTACCTTCCTAGCAAAACGTCAAAAGGCTTCCAATCGATTGCATGATAAAAACGACTGCCAAATTTCATCTTATTTTAAATATAACAAAAAGTAAGCATTATCTAGCGACAACATAAACTTTCTTGTTATAGTCAGCGAAATTTTTATCTGTAGGATGTTGTTGGTGAGCTATTTAGTATCAAGTATCTATTTCATTTGGGTGACCATTGTATGCATAATCTTTTTTCCTATCTCCTTAGTGATATGCATAATCACCAAACCTTTTGATCGCCGTCTAGTCGCGCTTAACTATTTTAGTCATTTTTGGGGTTCTCTATTCTTGTGGAGCAACCCTTATTGGTCGATGCAAGTAAGTGGTCGTGAAAAAATAGACAAAAGCCGACCTTATGTTATCGTCTCAAACCACCTGTCGACGGTTGACGTTGTTGTTATTTCAGGATTATTTGTGCATTTCAAATGGGTCTCAAAAATAGAGAATTTCAAAATTCCATTTTTAGGCTGGTCGATGCACCTTAATAATTACGTGGCGATTAGACGAGGCGGCATAAGCTCGATTAAATCGATGATCAAACATTCGAAACGGCATTTAGACAACGGAAGTTCAATCTTTATCTTTCCCGAAGGCTCACGTTCTGACGACGGAAAAATTCAATCATTTAAAACCGGCGCCTTTAAAATAGCCAAAGAGATGAACGTTGCTATCGTGCCAATTGCCCTAACTGGCACCGAGAAAGCCTTGCAAAAAAACAGCTTAATGTTTAAGGGCCATCAAAATATCACCATGAGTGTATTAGACATTATAGAGCCTAGTGAATATCAAGAACTCAGCCTAAAGCAGTTGACCAAATTAGCCCAACAGCGTATTACTGACAGCTTAGAATCGAACAAGGAATATTAAGATGGGATTTTTTGACGCCCTAATGGGCAATGCGTCATCACTTGAACCAAGTGAGCTTAATGAAGAGTTTGCGCCTATATTAGCCGACAATGAACACATCGAATTGGCATTTAAGCTGGTACGAGACATGTTTATTTTCAGCAACAAACGGATGATCATCGTAGATAAACAGGGATTAACCGGTAAAAAAGTGCAATATCACTCTATTCCTTTTAAATCGATCACTCACTTTATTGTTGAAAGTGCCGGTCATTTCGACATGGACTCAGAGCTTAAAATTTGGATTAGCGGCACCAAAGATCCCATTAGTTATGAACTCAGCCGCGGTAGCGATGTCGTTGCTATTCAAAAGACCTTGGCCAACTGCCTCTTTTCTTAAACGCTGATATACCCATCATCCTTGAAGCCGCAGTTTTATTAAGAAATACGCACTGCTCGCCAGACTTCCTTACATCGCAGATGTAAGGTTCTGCCTCGACCCT
>JABSRV010000302.1 GCA_013214905.1 Psychrobium sp.
AGATGCCGGCATCGCTTCCCTTGCTGTACACGGCAGAACCCGCGCATGTATGTACAAAGGTTTTGCTGAGTTTGACACGATAAAGGCCATTAAAAAGTCTATATCAATTCCTGTGGTTGCTAATGGTGATATTACTAGCCCGGAAAAAGCCCGTGACGTTTTAGACTACACAGGCGCCGACGCTATTATGATTGGACGAGGTGCACAAGGTAACCCTTGGATATTTCGCGAAATAAATCATTTTTTAAACACAGGAAAAAAACTTGCTCCAGTGCCTAGCACTGAAGTACGAGAGACTTTACTAGGTCATGTGCACGCCTTACACCAATTTTATGGTGAGTTTTTAGGTGTTCGAATTGCTCGAAAGCACATTGGCTGGTATCTCAAGGAACAGCGTAGCGACTTACGCCGAGAGTTATTTAAGATAGAAACGGCAAGTGAACAACTTACCGTTCTAGAACGGATTTTCACCGATAATATTAATTAATAAGAGCAAATTTCACATGTTTGATCAAAATACTACCAGCACTACCACTGAAAACCAACTAACTGTTGAGCCAATCCAATTAGCTAACGGTACAGTAAGACCACAATTATTACGTGATTCAGTAAAACGCGCTGTCAGCAATTTTTTTGCTCAACTAGACGGTGAAGAGCCAACTGAAGTGTACGAAATGGTTTTATGTGAAATGGAACGTCCATTATTAGACCTTACTATGCAATTCACACGTGGCAACCAAACTCGCGCTGCAAACCTTTTAGGTATCAACCGCGGTACGTTACGCAAGAAACTTAAAAAATACGGCATGAACTAAGACTGATTTTCCAGCACTAGTTACATACTAATGATAGGGCCCAATCAATGAAAGTTGATTGGGCTTTTTTGTGGCTGTATTTTGATAAGAAATAGACACTATTACTGCTGTAAATTCTTCAAAATTTCGCATTCGCCGACAAAGTCATTAGGGCAACACGTCGATAACTTATGTAGTGTTTTCTCTAATAAGGTTAATTCAGCGATGGTGTTTCTCACGTTACTCAACTGCCGCTCAATTAGCGCGTCTACTTCACGACACGGTGAGCTTTTGTCTGACTGCACTTCGATGAGCATTTTGATTTGTTCAATGGGAATTTGTAATTCGCGGCAACGTCGAATAAAGATTAGACGCTCAACATCACTATCACCGTATTGGCGATAACCATTGTCATTGCGTGACGCTTTAGGCAATAAATCGATATCTTCGTAATAGCGGATGGTCTTATTTGGCACATTGGTTAATTTAGCGAGTTGGCTAATCTTCATAACTCTTGACTTTACAGCGACTGGAACCTTTATGATGCGCCCATTAATGCGTTAGTTCAAGCGCACAACTTTTATATATGACTAGCCACGCCGCGGTTTCTTACCAGAAACTCACGCTAAGGATGCAAAGCAAACGTTCATGACGCAACTACCTACCATCATCGGAGCAAAGTTATCTCAACTGCATGTGAAGCCAGTAATGCTGGCGATCTATGTATTGATAGCGATGATGGTATTGCAATCGACGTTAGTGGCGGCGCAATCATGTACAACCAGCAATGTGCTAGCAGTGCAATATGACAATGTCATGTCGGAAGTGATGTCGGAATTGGTGAATGAACAACAAAATCAAACGATACAACATGACCACAACGAGCAATGCATTGATTGTGATTGCCTGTGTTGTCCTTGCTGCGCCAGTATTTCGCTAGCATTGTTATGCGTGAAATTATCGATTGTGATTAGATCAAATACATATTTAGACCTCAATTCGCGCCAGCTTGCGACGCGCTATGACTCCCTGCTACGTCCTCCTAAAACCTACGTTTAATTAACTAACATAATGGTGGTTTTAAAACCGCCACTGTATTTATTATTTAAAGTAGGATAATTCCAAATGTTTCATCGTTTTCTAGCGCCTGTCTTAGGTGCCACCTTGTCGCGACTCTCGATAAAATCGATAGTTTGCGTCAGCTTAATCACGCTTAGTCCGTTATCAATGGCGCAAAATATTGTTAGCCAAAACTCTTTAAACTTAAGCACCGCCATTAAACGTACTATGGCGCAACATCCGTCACTTAAGGTGTTTAAGTTTCGCCAATCGGCGCTTAATGGCCACCAGCAAACACAAGCGCTGAAGCCTGCTTACAATCTTGCCTTTGAAGCAGAAAACGCTATTGGCACAGGAAATTTTAACGTGCTTGATAGAGCAACTTTCACACTGTCTTTATCGTCTGTTCTGGAAATGGGTAATAAGCGAGATGCCCGCCTTTCGGTGATTAATCATCGGCGAAATATGCTTATTGCCGCACAACAAGTTGCAGCGCTCAATTTATTAGGCGAGGTAACTCGGCGCTATATCAACGTGCTAGCGGCGCAAGAACGCTTGCAGTTAGCGAACGACGCGGCGCAACTAACGCGCGATACGCTAGCCGAAATAGATAAACGCTCGCGTGCGGGTGTGATGCATGGCGCGCAGGTAAAGCGCGCCATGGCGAGTGTTGGTCAAGCGACACTAACCGTGTCGTATGAGCGTACGCAGCTTAGCAACGCTAAAATGGCATTAAGCATGTTATGGAACGAGACCAGTCCTAGTTATGAGCGTGTTGACGGTGATTTATTTGCGTTCACCGCCGATATTGATTTCAACGTATTATTTGCCAACATTAAGAAAAACCCCGCTCTACTGGCAATTGTCACCAAGCAGCGATTGCTTGAATCACAAGTTCGTTTAGCGCAAAGCAAGTCCAGCGCCAACATCACATGGTCAGTTGGCGTTAGCCGCTTTCAAGAAACTAATGACATGGCCTTGTCGGCTGGCGTTAGCATGGCGCTATTTACCGCCAAGCGAAATGCGGGTGCGATAACCGCAGCACGGGCGGCGCTAGATGAAGCCGCCACCAACAAGAAAGCCTTATTGCTTGAATTACGAGCTGCGCTTTATCAGGCATATTCCAATCGTAAACAAGCCATTTTTACGGTTAACAGCCTCAAAAACAGCATTATTCCCACCCTTACCTTAGCATTTGAAGAGACACGACTTGCTTATCAGCGCGGCCGTTTTAGCTATTTAGACTATTTAAGCGCTAGACAAGAGCTGCTTTTTTCTCGCCGCACATTAATTGACGCCGCAGCTTTGGCGCAGCGCGATGGCGCAAACATCGAACAGCTAATAAACCAGCCGCTAGCGGTCGTTGGCCACAGCTCATTAAACAATTCAGGAATATCACAGTGATTTATAAAACATTAACGTTAGTCATTGCATTAACACTAAGCCAAATAACTTTTGCCAGCGACAAACACGGTCATGGAGAAGAAGAACATCATGACGAAAAGGGTCATATTGAAATATCAGTGCAACAAGCACAAGCCGTTGGCATTGAAAACTCAACCGCGACGTCGGGTCAAATAAAACAAACACTCACCGTATACGGACAAGTGGTGCTTGGTGACAATGCCATTAGCCAAGTTAAGGCTCGTTTCCCCGGCCTTATTACACAGTTAGCCGTTAATGTCGGCGATAACGTAAATTCTGGTGACTTGATATTAGAAATTGAATCTAGCGACAGCTTGCAGCGGTATACTGTTAGCGCGCCAATCTCTGGCGTCATCACCAAACGTTTCGCCAATGTGGGAGAGGTAGCCAGTGACAATGTGCTGCTAACTATTGCTGATTATGGTCAGTTGTGGGTGCAATACAAAATATTTCCCAGCCAAAGCCACCTCATCACCAAAGGGCAATCCGTTATGGTTTCCAGTGAGCTTTCAGGCGTTCAATCTAAAATTAGTTACCTGCTAGCCAATCAAGCACAACCCTTCAGCATAGCCCGAGTACCACTAGACAATAGCCAAGGACAATGGTCTGCGGGTCAAATGTTGGTTGGGGAGATTGTCACTAGTCACCATAACGCCGTCTTAATCATCG